>JBFWRO010000249.1:0-5231 GCA_050248865.1 Thermomicrobiales bacterium
GCACGATGGGAACCGCCGCGGCATGGGCTCTTTCCAAGAGGGGAGTGAGCGTGGCCGTTCTCGAGCAGTTCGATCACGTCCACGACTACGGATCTCACCGCGGCCATACCAGAATCTTCCGGCACGCCTATTCTGAAGGCGCCGAGTATGTTCCGCTGATGCGCCGCGCCGATGATCTGTGGGTCGAGCTCGGCAGTCTGCTCGGACTGCAGATCGTCCATCGGGTCGGGATTCTGGAAATGGACGGTCCGAAAGGCACCCATTCCCGGCGTGCCCGCGACGCCGGGGAAGAGCACGGGGTGCCCTACGAATGGATGGACGCAGCAGAAATCCGGCAGCGATGGCCGGCGTTCAGTCCAGGTGACGACTGGGAAGGGGGCTTCAGCAACATTGCGGGCTTTTTGCTCGTCGAACCCGCTCTCAAAGGGATGGCCGTTCTTGCCGAGAGGTCGGGAGTCACATTCTTCGAACACTCGCCCGTCATTGCGTTTGGTGTCGACGGAGACGGGGTATGGGCTGACACCGCTGACGTTCGATTCGAGGGGGACCGGTTGATCGTTGCGGGAGGCGCGTGGTCACCGACTCTTCTGGATGAACTGCGCTTGCCATTGACCGTCGTAAGAAAAGTGTTGACCTGGCTCGATGTTCTCGAACCAGATCACCATCTGCCGGAGGTGTTCCCAGTCTTCGCGGCTGATGATGGTGAGAGTGAGATCTACGGTTTTCCAATCTACGGTCAGCCTGGATTAAAAGTAGCCACGCATCTGGGCGGCGAGGTCACCACGCCGGAGACAATCGATCGCGTGGCGCCAGGGGTCGAATCGCCAGCGCTGTTAGATCGTACGCGCACGCTTCTGCCAGGTGTCTCCGACCGGATCATCGCCTCGAGCGTCTGCATGTATACGCGCACGCCGGATGAGCATTTCATCATCGACCGGCACCCGGAACACCGGCAAATCGTTTTTGCCTGTGGTTTCTCAGGTCACGGTTTCAAATTCGCAACGGAGATCGGGGAGCATCTGGCCGATTTGGCGCTCAAGCACGATGCCGTTCCGTACGAGCTCTTCCGCTACGACCGATTCATCTGAGACCTAGAAGTTTCTGTTATTGCCCTGTCGCAACCAGCCGATCAGTCCGTCTGGATTATGCGGATCGGCACTGGGAGGCCAATCGCCGTTCGCCGATGCCCATTCCTGAACGATCTGATGCAACAGGCTGTCATTCATGATAAAGCCCGTCGCGGAGGTTTTCCGGGCGCTGCCGCTGTCCTGGAGCTCGGCAAGCCCCACCCGTAGCGAGTAGATAAAGGCTCTCTGTCGCGCATCGTCGAAGTCGCGGGCGAACGGAAATAGCGCTGGGTCCTTCGTCTGTAGGTAGAGCGTTGCCCACTGCGCCAACCGGTGATCGTAGTTCGGTATCGGATCGATCTGGGCCACCCGCAACTCCCTGCTCGCCATAAGACTATCGGACGCGGCAAAGCATAAGTCGCCTCACCACTGCGCATTATCGCGAATGTGAGCCTGTCCGTGCAGGATCTTCATCGTCTTTCAAGGGTTTAAGGTACAGAAGGTACTCATTGATGCCGACTTTCAGCACCCGGCTGACCTGATACCGGGTTCCGTGCGCCATATCCTTGTAGATTCCACCGGCGTGAAACCGCCCAAGGCGCATCTCGCGTGCCGTCTTGGAGACGATCTCGTAGGTAACCTTGTTGCACTTCTTGCAATGAAAGTACTGATTGATCTCGTCGGTCGGTCCAGTATAGCCACGTTGCACCATCACAGTGTCCATACCGCCGCACCAGGGACAAACCCGGGCGGGACCCGGGGCCGGTTGGGGTGAGGCAAACAGTCTGTCATCTCGGGCAGGGCGCTTAGCGGACATGGTAACGATTGTACCAGTCACCCGGGCCGGTCGCAGCCGCTGATGAGGGCCCGATCCGGATGCGATTTAGCCACCTCGGGCATAATGTGACACCAGTAGGTGGAGGAATCCAGACCAGGATGCGCGGCAGATGGAGGTCAAGATGGCGAAATCCCGGGACGAATCGAACACAGACGAGAAGTCTGCGATTGCGATTGCCCTTGAAGAGCGCTCACTGGTCGTCGCCTCGAACCGCGGGCCGGTCACGTTCAAATGGCAGGAAGGGAACCGTTTTACCTCCCAACGCGGGAGTGGCGGTGTCGTGACTGCAGTGAGCTCGATCGCACGGGAAAGGCAGCCAGTGTGGATCGCCTGCGCGATGACCGACGGCGATCGCAAACGCGCTGAACTGGCGGCCAAAGAAGGCGAAATCCTGATCACCCCTCCGGGTGAAAACCCCGACTTTCGTTTGCGTTTTGTGGTGCCTGACGAAGATACCTATCACAAGTATTACAACGTCATCGCCAATCCGCTGCTTTGGTTTCTGCAGCACTATCTCTGGGATACACCTCGGTCGCCTGATATCACCGGCGACACCTACGACGCATGGTTCAACGGCTATTGCGTGGTCAACCAGTTATTCGCTGAAGAGATCCTGGCATCCTTCAAGGAATTCGATAAGCCGCCGATCGTGATGCTGCAGGACTATCACCTTTATCTCGCTGCGGGGCTCATCCGGGAACGCCGTCCAGATGCGATCATTCAGCAATTCGTGCATATTCCGTGGCCCGAACCAGATTACTGGCGCCTGCTGCCGCTGGCGTTCCGGCAGGCAATCTGCGAGGGCATGCTCGGCAACGACATCATCGGGTTCCAGACTCCTGACCATGTCAGAAGCTTCCTGCACACCTGCGAGGCATACGTTCCCGGCGTCATTGCCGACTATCAAGGCGGAGCGCTAATCTGGCAGGACCGTCGCATCGAAGTTCGCGCATACCCGATCTCTATCGACGTGGAGGCCGTGCGAAGGTCCGCCTACAGCACGGAGGCCCGCTCGCACGACCGGTATCTGCCAAATTATCTAAACGAGTTCACAGTGCTCAGAGTCGACCGGGCCGAACCGAGCAAGAATATCGTCCGCGGGTTCCAGGCATTCGATCGCATGCTGGAGAAATATCCGGAGTTCCTTGGCCGGGTGAACTTCCTGGCTATCCTTGTTCCGTCCCGTCTCGATGTGAGTGAGTACCAGGAGTACCTAGACAACGTCAGCTCGATTGTCGGCCGGATCAATGCGAAATACGCAAATGTCGAAACGAGCTGGCAGCCAATTCACGTGCTGATGGGCGAAAACTATCCAAGGGCGCTTGCGGCAATGAAGTGGTACGACGTATTGCTCGTCAACACAATTATCGACGGCATGAATCTGGTGGCCAAGGAAGGATGCCTGCTCAACGAACGCAACGGCGTGCTGATACTTTCCGAAGGGGCCGGCGCGGCCAACCAGCTCGGCGATGAAGCGTTGATGATCGCTCCGGCGGATGTGGAGGGCACCTCGGAAGCGATTTACCGTGCGCTGACCATGCCATTGCCTGAGAGAAGACGGCGTGCGGAGAATCTCCGCCGGTTGGTGGAGTCGGACGACGTCGCCACCTGGTTCAAGCTGCAGCTCCAGGACATTGGTCGTTACGCCCTTCTGGGCGAACGAGATCCTGGCGCCGTACTGCCGGATGGAACGATTGTCGGCCCGGACGGCACACTGCTGGAGAGACCCATCTCTTTGACGCAACTTGTCAGCTCGGCTACGACGACCCTCCGCGCTCAGATTTCGGAGGCACGTTGAGCCGCAGAACCGAGCACATCACCGCAGCCCGGCTTGCATAAGGTGTACGTACACCTCTAGAATGATCTGTACCCGCTCGACAATGCCAGGTTGGATACCGCTTCGACCACCAAATGGATGAGGATTCTGATCCCACGATGGATGACAGACCGGAAGAGGCTCTGCCTGAGAGCCGTCCCAATCCACCAGACCTCTCTGATTCGCCGCTGACCCGCCGGGCGCTGTTCGGCACTGTGTTCGGGGGCGTGGGAGTTGTGGCCGGATTGAAAACCTTCGAAGATCGCATCTCGCCACCGGACCAATCGAACAAAGCGCGTTCGCTGGCTCAGTTCGCCGACGCTACACCGCGGTCGGTTGCCAGTCCGATGGCAAGCCCTCTCGCCAGCCCTGTGGCTTCGCCCGCGGCGACACCTGCCGGTCCCGAAATGGTCGGCAACCTGCTGGTTCGCCGGGGAGAAACGTTCGACTACACGACGTCGCCCGTATCCAGCGACACGTTGACCCTGTTCGTAGTCGGGGATGGTGAGCAACCCAATCTCAGTCCGGCAGCCTTCCGTCACGATTTTCAGATCAGCGCGAGCTATCTGGATCCGCTGCTCTGGATCGATGACCTGATCATGGAGCCGCGTCCCTGGCTTGCGGAGCGCTGGGAGTGGGACGATAGTGGCAAAGTCGTCACGTTGCATCTTCGACGCGACGTTCGCTGGCACGACGACTCGGCATTCCGGGCGCGAGATGTCGTTTTTTCGTTCACTGTCTACCGCGATGATATCGACAGCAATGTCCGCAACATCTTCAATCAAATGGAATCCGTTGAAGCCGTCGACAACTGGACCGTTCAGGTGCGCCTTCTGACTCCGGACGGCAACTGGCTGTTCAATGCCGCGACACAGCTCATTTTCCAGCGGGCGCAGTATCGAGAGCACTGGGTTTCACGACCGGCGGGACAGCGCAGTCTGACCGATTTTTCGTGGGATGACACCTTGCCCGTTGGCACCGGCCCCTGGCGTGCGGCGGGGGTTGATGCAGATGGTGTGTCGTTTGAAAGAAACGAAGGCTACTTCGCGGGAGAGCCAAGCTTCGATTCACTCGAATTGCGGTTTGTCACGGCAAAAGAGGAGCAGCTCGCCCGCTGGAACGACGGGGAGGGAGATGTTCTCGCTCATCTAGGCCCAACAGAACTGGCGTCTGTTCAGCAGACACCAGGGACGTTGTACGTGTCGAGTGGTGCGCAGGTCATGTTTGCCGCGTTCAATTTTCAGAATCCGGCACGTGCATTCCCAGGACTGCTTGGCGACGTCCGGATCCGGCGAGCACTGTCGCTTGCGGTCGACAGAGACCGCTACGCAAGCGGCGTTTTTTTGAACATGATTCGTGCAAATGCCGCCGGCACCATCGCCCAACCGTGGGCTCATAACCCGGAAATCACGTCGCCCGGCCGCGATTTGGAGCGCGCGCGTGACCTGCTGACCGAGGCCGGTTTGACCGATTTGAACAACGATGGTTTTTTGGAAGATTTCAACGGGGA
>JBFWRO010000250.1:0-5228 GCA_050248865.1 Thermomicrobiales bacterium
GATTCCTCGGCTCTCATAGCGATTATTGATTCAAATGACGCTTTTCACGCAGCCGTGGTTGCTGAAGTCGACAAGGAGCAGGGGCTTCTCATATTCCCCTTCGCAATTGTTGCTGAAATTGCGTACTTCATCGAACGAAAGGCCGGGCAGCGAGCTTTGGCAGCGTTTATCGAGGATATAATGGCGGGTGCGTATGATCTCGATTATGGGGAAAATAGCTGGCGGAGAATTTTGGAGCTCGTGCGGCGATACCACGATCTGCCGTTGGGACTGGCGGACGCTGCGGTCATCGAGTGTGCGGAGCGTCATGGAGGCCGAGTATTGACACTCGACCGGCGCCATTTCGGTGTTGTCGAGCGAGAGGGGCTGATCACGATCCTGCCGTGAGAGACCAGCCCCTTTCCATTTCCAACTAACACGGGTCGAGCACTTATCCTCCCATTGTCAGCAGTTCCTGATATTCCTCGGGGCAAGTTTCAGGCAAAGCTGACATGACGGCGTCGCCTTCGCCGCCGGGGCTGAACAGGGTGAGAAGCGCAGTCATCTCGTCCAGCGCGCTCTGGGCGGTGGCGTAGTCGCCGGCGGCCACGGCATTCATGAGCGTTTCCAGGGCCGCTGTCCCGGGTTCCAGAAATGCAGCGATGACGTATTCGTGCGTGCTTTCCACCGCGGGCGGCGGCACGGCCTGACGAACCTGCTCGAGAGCGCTTTCGGACTGTTGGTAATAGATCGACAGCATGCCGGCATCGAGGGCTTGCGGACTCGCCCCTTGCAGATTCATCAGGAAGGTATTGACCGTCCCTGCCGCTCCCAGCGATGAAAGAGCCCACTCGACAAATCCACCGCATCCGCCGGTGGAGTCGGAGGTGGACGCCGCGATCTCCACATCGGCAAGGACCAGATCGCGCGTACCGCCGTCGGTCCAGACGATCCGGGCGATCGCGTTGTTTTCGGGAACCTGGTAGACGAGAACGCCCTGAGCTGTGGCGCCGGGAGCGACATCTCCTTCGGTCAGGGCGACGACGCCCGGATCAAGGGGGGCGACCGCGGCGGGCTCGACCAGGCGACCCAGTTCGTCGACTGCCAGGAAGTCCGTGGCGGTGACAGCAATGCCTTGCTGTCCCTGAGGGCTGATCATCAGTTCCACGGCGACGAATCGCGTGCCCGCGGCGGGCGGCGCGGACGCTTCGAACGGATCGGTGATGCTCACCACGCCGATCTGGCCCACTGGCGAACCGGCAACGTCTTTTAACTGCACGGCTGTGCCGACGGGATTCTTCGCAGCGCGGCCATCGTAGGCCGAAATATGACTGCCTTCAGTGGCGTAAATGATTCGCTCGATGACCGCGCCATCTGGGATAACGTATGCGCTGTCGCCATAGAAATCTTCGCTGGGCGGAACCGTGCCGGCCTCAGTGAAGTAGTTGGTTGAGTCGGCGGTGAGATTGTTGATGATTGTTCGTTGGTAGGTAAAACCGTTGGAGTCGACGAGTAGCAGAACATCCGGATCGTAGGGCAACGGTTCGGAGCCGGTGTTGATGAACCCGGCTTCGAGCAGGACATGGTGCGTGCCGGGTTCCAGGTCATTCCCCGGTTCGACGACCTCAAATGGATCATAAGGACTGACGAGGTAGATCTGGCGTATCGAATCTCCTTCGGCATTGTAGATAGGGACCAGCTCGGCAAAGTCCTGCAACCGGGCTTCGGTGGAACCGAGTCCCGTCGAAACGATGAGCAAGGCCATCAGGTTGAACACGGCGAAGACGCGAACGATGCGGTGCATGGCCAGAACCTCCTGAACGAGATGACTTCCTGCGCCAAAGTGGAGATTTGAACATGCACGCAGCGTACGCCTTCGCGCTGAATAGCACTATAGGCATGAGTACGGATTTTGCTGCTTCGTCAGACCTCGTACGTAGGCCCGTCAGCAAGAGGCGCATTCAAGAGAGCTGCACCGAACTCTCGTTGCGGCTACAGCAGCGGTAGCGGATGCAATTCTGGCCGGACGGGACTGGCTAGGTACCTGTTTGATATTGGCGGAGCAGTGTTTGCGCCCGGTCGTCGATATCAGCCGCCGCGTTGGTGACCGCGGGGCCGGGGCAGGCCGTCGCGCGGTTGAATTCGTTGTGCAGCATCACGAACATGTGGCCTGCTTCGAGAACATGTGGGAAATCGCTCCAGGCGATGCCGGCCGCATCAGCGAAATACGCGGTAAGCCAGGCCACTGACCGTTTGCACTCCTCACTCAAGTCGTCATCGTTGTCTCCGGTGATGGTGATACTGACCAGATCGCGATTGACAGCGTCTGAGCCGTTGACGGCGATGAACTGCGGGGCGTCGCCGGAGGGATTCTGCACCAGCCCATTGGCCCAGGGCGCCCGATTTGGAGTGACTCCGGGGTGGGCCGCTCCGAATGGATCGTTCCACATCCAGATCTGACCGGTCTCGTGGCCCACACCCAGATCGAGGAGTCCAGCGGGCTGCTCGGTACGCAGGTAGCGATCAACATCGACGAGGGCGGTCCCTGACGTACGGTGATAGACGACTCCTTTGACTTGCCTCGGGCCGAGGTCACCCCAGGCCGAGGTTTCAGCATCCGGAATGACATGATTGGCGATGGGGGGAAGCGGTACAAAGGGCGCTGGCTGGGCAGCGATACCGGTCGACTGCTGCGGCTGATCCGCGTCGCCTGCATCGGGTGAGGGATTGCCTGACGTTTCGTCAGTCGAAGCAGCACTGACGTCGACTGGTTCATCCTTGTCCGAGGGCCAGAGCACGACCGCGAGGACGCCCGTGGCGAAGAGCGCTGCGCCCCCGCCCGCGGCGATGATTGCACGTCGACTGACGAGCCTGCTGATGTGAGCCGGACCCTTGACTGATTCGATGAGCCTGGCGATATCGTAGTCCCACCGGCTATCGCTCATCTCGTGATACTGGCGGCGGGTCAATGCTCGCAGATCGTCCGGGAGTTGCTCGGGGCGCGGCATTCTGGCGTCTTCGACCAGTACGGGTATGACCGGAACGCCGCTGGCCAGGGCGCGGGCGACTTCCATGCGCACGAAATCGGCGGGATTGTCGAGCCGCCTCCGGCCCTTGTCGTCGGTCATGTCGACCCAGCGGGGACCGATGACGACAAGCAGCACAGACACGGAGCGGAGGGTGTGATCGAGCACCGCGACGAAATCCTCACCGGGTTCGATGGTGTCGATGTCGCGGAAGACGCGCTCTTCGCCGAACTGGTCGACGAGGTCGTCGTAGAGCCGGCCCGCATAGCCTGCGGAGTCGTTCCGCCGGTAGCTGATGAAGATGCGATTGGATGGAGTTGCTTCGGTCATTTCGATCAACGATTATGTGGACTGCGGTCTGCAGTCAGATTAGCAGAGAAGGGGTGAAAAAAGGACATTGCGGGTTAACAGAACCGCCAAATGAGCTGACACACGATATCTGGATCAGCGATGGTCTGGCACATGAGGAGCGCACATGGCGAGCGATCAGCCAATGACGGTGGAGACTCTGAAGCAGGTAGTCGAGGCGTTCAACCGGCACGATCTCGATGCGATCATGGCGTGTATTGCCGAGGATGCGGTGCTCGAGACGCCGCGCGGACCAGACCCGTGGGGAACCCGCTTTGTTGGGAAAGCGGCTGTGCGGGAAGGCCTGGCGGCGCGATTCATCGGAATCCCGGATGTCCATTATGGAGAGGACCGGCACATGGTCTGTGGCGATCGGGGCGTGTCGGAATGGTTGCTGACGGGGACGACTACGGAGGGAGAACGCATCGAGGTGCGGGGGTGCGATCTGTTCGAGTTCCGGGACGGGCTGATCGTGAGGAAGGACTCGTTTTGGAAGATCGTGGACGAAGGTGCGTAGGCCGTAGATCGCAGACCGCAGGTCGTAAATCGGAACTCGTGCTTCAGAATTGAAGATTCAGATTTCGATTACGAACTGGTCCGGTACTTGTCGACGACGTCATCGTCGATTTCGATGCCGAGGCCGGGGCCGGAAGGGACGGTGACGCAGCCGTCGTGGAGGGGGAAGCGTTCTTTGGTGAGAGCCTGGTTGAGGGCGGTTTCCTGGACGCAGTATTCGAAGAGATTCGAGCGAGGGATGGCGGCAAGGAAGTGGAGCGAGGCGGCCTTGATGATGCCGGTGCTCCAGGAGTGGGTGACGATCTCGCGGTCGTGCAGGGCGGCGATCTGGGCGATGCGCAGGCATTCGGAAATGCCGCCGGCGCGGGTGACGTCGGGCTGGACGACATCGACTTTGCCGCGTTCGATCAGGTCGCGGAAGCCCCAGCGGGTGACATCCTCCTCGCCGGCGGCGATGCGGGTTTCGACGGTATCGGCGAGCCTGGCGTAGGCCTCGATGTCGTCGGGCATAAAGGGTTCTTCGACCCAGTAGGGATCGAACTCCTCGAACCGCCGCACCTGGCGGATGGCGTGGTCGGCGTTCGACCAGCCGTTGCCGATGTCGAACATGAGCTCGATGTTGTCTCCCGCAGCCCGTCGGGCGGCGGCAACGAGATCGACATCGAGATCGGCATCACGACCGAAGGGACCCCAACCAAGCTTGATCGCGGTGAAGCCCTGCTCGACAAGGCCGATGACGACCCGTTCGGTTTCGGCGGGAGTGTCTGGCATGAGAGTGCTGGCGTAGCAGCGAAAATCGGTGCGGTGGGGGCCGCCGAGGAGCTGGTAGACCGGCAAACCGAGCGCCTTGCCCTTGATGTCCCAGAGGGCGATGTCGATGCCGGAGATGGCGTGAATCGCGGCTCCGCGCCTGCCGTAGTAAATCGATCGCTGGAACATCTTTTCCCAGAGCCGATCGATCTCCAACGGATTTTCGCCAATCAGCAGACCGCCGAGGCCGGCGGCGTTGGCGTGGGATGCGGGGGCGTCGATGATCGCCTTGATCACATTCGGCTGAGAGTCGACTTCGCCGATGCCCATGATGCCTTCGTCCGTGTCAATGCGGACGAGCAGGGCATCCTGCGAACCATCGGCGATGGCGGCATCGATGCCTGGCTGGCGGAGGATGATGGCTTCGACGCCGGTGATCTTCATGGGCGGCATTGTCGCACAGGAAAACGGGGCAGTGGGCAACAGGCAATAGGCGAAGAGACCGGGCGAAGCGGCCCGGTCTCTTCAAGACAATTTGCGGTGAATGACCGGCGGCTACAGGTTGTTGAGCTGCTCGATCTCGTTGGGGCACTCGACTTCGAGGGCTTC
>JBFWRO010000251.1:0-5224 GCA_050248865.1 Thermomicrobiales bacterium
GATCGAGAACATATGCAAGCGTCTGGGCCACCTGCCGCCTCTCAAGGTCCGTCCCTCGCAGCCGGACTTTGGCAGCTTCGATGTACCAATCGCAGAACTCTGACCAGATGAACTCTCTCAGCTGTCGTCCTGCTTCTCCAAAGAGATATGCACTGAACAGACGATCGATGCCCGCGTTGACGACGTCGAGGCGACTGAGAATCCACCGGTCTGGAAGCGGGAGATCTCCGTCCGGGCGCGCCGGGCCATCGGCATCGAGGACGACACCCGCTTCATCGATGGCACGAAGGGCAAAGCGTGTCGCGTTCCACAGTTTATTGATGAAATTGCGACTCGATTCGACGAGGGTCATGCTCAAGCGCATGTCGAGTCCCGGCGAGCCTTGCGTGACAAGTGCGAATCGCAACGCATCGGCACCGTATGTCGCCGTGATTTCGGTAGGGTCGAGCACATTGCCCTTGGTCTTGCTCATTTTCAGACCTTCGGTGTCGCGCACCGTGCCATGCAGGTAAACGGTATGGAAGGGCAATTCGCCCATGACCTCGATGCCAAAGAAAACCATCCGCGCGACCCAGAAAAAGAGAATTTCGTACCCCGTCTCCATCACGTGGGAGGGATAGAACCTTTTGAGGTCCGCTGTCTCATCGGGCCAGCCAAGGGTCGAAAAGGGCCAGAGCCCGGAACTGAACCAGGTGTCGAGCACATCTGGATCCTGTTCGACCGGTCCTCCGCAGACGGGGCAAGCGTCGAGATGTTCTTCGATTGAGACGGTCATTTCCAGGCACGATAGGCAGTACCACACCGGTATGCGATGGCCCCACCAGAGCTGCCGCGAAATGCACCAGTCGTGGATGTTCTCCATCCAGTTCAGGTAGACACCCTTGAAACGGTCAGGCACGAATTTGAGCTGACCCGATTTGGCAGCGTCGATGGCAGGGGCGGCGAGTGAGGCCATTTCCACGAACCACTGCTCACTGATCGTTGGCTCCACGACCGTGCCGCAGCGATCGCAATGTCCAACAGCATGCTTGTGGGGCTCGACACTCGTCAGGGCCCCATCTGATTGCAGTCGGTCGATGACCGCTGTCCGCGCCGGCCCGATCTGCATTCCCTCGAACGGACCCGCATGAGCGTTGAGCGAACCATCGGGGTTGAGGATCACGATTGCAGGGAGGTCATGGCGCCTGGCGATCTCAAAGTCGTTGGGGTCGTGGGCCGGGGTAACTTTGACAGCACCGGAGCCAAACGCGGATTCGACCGCTTCGTCTGCGACGATTGGAATGCGCCGTCCGAGGATCGGCAAGATGACTTCCTGGCCAATCAGGTCTTTATAGCGATCGTCATCGGGGTGAACCGCGACCGCTGTGTCACCGAGCATGGTTTCCGGCCGGGTAGTCGCTACGACGATTGATTTGCCATCCTGCCCGGCCACCGGATAGGCAAGACTCCAGAGGTGGCCATCCACATCTCTGTGCACCACTTCGAGATCGGACAATGCCGTCATGCAGCGTGGACACCACGAAATCAGCCGCGATCCTCGATAGATCAGTCCCTTGTCGTAGAGGTGCTTGAACACCGTGCGGACGGCACGAGACGGTCCAGGATCCATCGTGAAGGTATAGCGCTCCCAGTCGCAGGATGCGCCGAGAATGCCCGTTTGCTCTTCGATTCGGCCACGCAGGCGATCCATGTACTCCCAGACCCGCTCGACGAAGGCCTCTCTGCCGAGATCGTGACGGGTCAGTCCATCCTGAGCGATCAACCGTTCGACCACCCACTGCCCGGCGATTCCGGCATGATCCGCACCGGGCGTCCACAGGGCAGCATCGCCATTCATTCGCCGCCAGCGGATCATCAGGTCCTGCAGGGAGACGAAAAGTGCATGACCGACATGGAGCTCTCCGGTCACGTTGGGGGGAGGCATGACGATGACAAAAGGCTGGCCATCTGGATTGACATCTGGAGAGAAGTAGCCGGCGCTTTTCCAGCGCTGATACATCGGCCCCTCGATTCCGACAGGATCGAATGTCGCCGGCATTTCGACCGCTAAGCTCGTTGATTCGGCAGTCGTCAATGGATTCTTGCTCACCTGGTATCGTCCTTCTTGTTCCGCCGAACTCGATCCTGCTACTGTATGTCTCACGTGGCTCTGGTCTGATGCATCAGATAAGCGGCCGCGTTTTCCAGCCGTTCATTATGACGCCCAACCATTCACTGCGGCGAGTGGTCGAACTCGATGAGCGTCCGAACTCACCATGGTACACTCGCAAATACGATCATCTGTTCGTCTTCTGTTGAAAGCAACCCTGTATGTCCCCGATTCTCGACAAAATCATCGTCCGTGGAGCACGGGAGCATAATCTCAAGAATATCGATGTCGAGATCCCTCGCGACAAACTTGTCGTTCTCACCGGTCTCTCCGGCTCCGGCAAATCCTCGCTGGCGTTCGACACCATTTTCGCGGAGGGACAGAGGCGATACGTCGAGTCGCTTTCTGCGTACGCCCGGCAGTTCCTGGGACAGATGGAGAAGCCGGACGTCGATCACATCGACGGCCTTTCTCCCGCGATTTCCATCGATCAAAAAGGAACGAGCCGTAACCCGCGATCGACTGTGGGGACGGTCACCGAAATCTACGATTTCATGCGCCTGTTGTTTGCGCGGGTGGGCAGGCCTCACTGTCCGAATTGCGGCAGGCCGATAGCCCAGCAGTCGGTGCAGCAAATGGCAGAGCACCTGCAGGAGCTGCCCGAGGGCAGCAGGCTAATGATTTTGGCTCCGGTCGTCCGCGACCGCAAGGGAGAGCATCAGGGAGTTTTCGACGAGATTCGCCGGCAGGGATTTGTCCGCGTGCGCGTCGATGGCGTCGTTTCCGACCTCGATGAGCCGATCAAGCTGGCAAAAACGAAGAAACACAGTATCGATGTAGTGGTCGACCGGGTGGTGATTCGCAAGGACGACAGCGAGTCTGCAGACGCCGACCGAATCCGGCTGATCGACTCGCTGGAGATCGCGTTGAAGATCGCACAAGGCATCGCTCTTGCGCAGGTCATCGATGGAGAGGAGATCACCTTCAGTGAGCAGTTCGCCTGCGCGCACTGTGGAATCAGCCTTGGTGAAATCGAACCGCGGAACTTCTCTTTCAACTCACCGCATGGGGCTTGTGCCGAGTGCAGCGGTCTCGGCGTCCGAATGGAGTTCGAACCTGACTTGATCCTTTCCAACCGTAAGCTGTCGATCGATCAGGGGGCGATTGCGCCCTGGATGAAGTCCTCTGGAGAAGGCTATTCGTGGTACGCGGCCCTACTTGATTCGCTGGCCGAGGCTCGCGGTTTCTCGACGGCACAGCCGGTCAGCACCATCAGTCCGGCGGACCTCGACGTGATTTTGTATGGGGAGCGAGGACTGCAGGTCACAGTCAGGTACAAGTCGCGCAACGGACGGGCGAAGTCGTATCAGGTTCCTTACGAGGGCGTCATTCCGAATTTGAAGCGCCGATACGAAAGCTCGACTTCTGATTACGTGCGGGAGGAACTGGCCAAGTATATGGCCGCCCGGCCATGCCCGGCGTGCAAGGGAGGCCGGCTCAAACCCGAAATGCTCAGCGTGTTGATCGATGGCAAGAACATCGTCGAAGTGACGAGGATGCCGATTCGGGAGGCGCAGCAGTGGCACGAACGTCTGAGTCCGTCGGCCGAACAAGCCGTTGGAGACAGCCCTCTGACGCCACGCGAGCAACTCATTGCGAGGCAAATACTCAAAGAGATTCGCGAGCGCCTGGGATTTCTCGTCGACGTCGGTCTCGACTACCTCACGCTCGAGCGGTCCGCAGGGACGCTTTCGGGAGGAGAGGCCCAGCGAATTCGACTGGCGACCCAGATCGGATCGAGCCTGATGGGTGTGCTGTACATCCTCGATGAGCCGAGCATCGGACTTCATCAGCGTGACAATGCCCGCCTGATTCGCACCCTGCTCAAGTTGCGTGATCTGGGCAATACCTTGATTGTGGTGGAGCACGACGAGGAGATGATGCGCGCAGCCGACTGGATCGTCGATATTGGCCCGGGCGCCGGGATCCACGGTGGCCGGGTGATCGCTGAAGGGGTGCTCTCTGATATTGGCAAGGCCCCGGAGTCTCTCACGGGAATGTACCTGACCGGCGTGCGACAGATCCCGGTGCCGGCGCAACGACGAGCGGGAAATGGGAGATCACTCCGTCTGTCCGGAGCGAAAGAGAACAATCTGCAGAACGTGACCGTCGAGTTTCCGCTGGGAACGTTCATTGCGGTGACGGGTGTTTCAGGTTCTGGCAAGAGCTCGCTGATCACGGACACGCTATACCCGAAGCTTGCTCAGGAATTCCACCGAGCCAAGGCTCGCCCGGGCACTCACGACTCCCTTGAAGGCACGGAGCATCTGGATAAAGTCATCGAGATCGATCAAAGCCCGATCGGTCGAACGCCAAGGTCGAATCCAGCGACTTATACGGGTCTCTTCACACCGATTCGGGAGCTCTTTGCCTCTTTGCCCGAAGCAAAGGCCCGCGGGTACAAGGCAGGACGTTTTTCGTTCAATGTCAAGGGAGGACGGTGCGAGGCGTGCAGTGGGGAAGGCATCATTCAGATCGAGATGAACTTTCTCCCGGATGTGTTCGTTCCCTGCGAAGTGTGTCAAGGTCGTCGCTATAACAGAGAGGCGCTTGAAATACTGTTCAAGGGTAAGTCGATCGCTGATGTCCTCGAAATGACCGTCACCGAGGCACTGGAGTTCTTCGAGAACATTCCCAGCATCAGGAACAAACTGCAGACGCTCGAGGATGTGGGACTTGGCTATATTCACCTTGGGCAGCCCGCGACTCAGCTCTCCGGTGGTGAGGCGCAGCGAGTCAAGCTTTCTTCAGAGCTCTCGCGCCGAGCGACCGGCCGAACGATGTATATCCTCGATGAACCGACGACGGGGCTCCATTTCGCTGACATCGAACGGCTATTGGGCGTTTTGCAGCGCCTGGCAGACGGGGGCAATACGATCATCGTCATCGAGCACAATCTCGACGTGATCAAATCAGCAGACTGGATCATCGACATGGGGCCGGAAGGTGGCAGCGGGGGAGGTCAGGTGATCGCTCAGGGAACGCCGGAAATGGTCGCCGAGGATTCGAACTCATCTACCGGATCTTTTCTCCGGCACGTGTTGCCAGCGGCAAGCATGGCCGCGGATTGAGGCC
>JBFWRO010000252.1:0-5190 GCA_050248865.1 Thermomicrobiales bacterium
CGATACTCATGGCGTCGGCAATTTGCCCACCAAATGCCCGCGCTGTAACCCAGTAGACCGATGCCTCGAATGTCCACGCGAGTATTGACGTACCTCCCACCAGAAGGAGGCTTCGCCAGTTGGAAAAGACTCCGAGACCGGCGATGAACGAACCAGCCATGCGGGATGCCCGTTCCTGCGCGGGAGAAGGGAGATACCCAAGTGCGATGCGCAGGAAGCGATCGCGCAGATCGCCGCCGTGGGCCAGCATGATGATCAGCAGCAGTGCGATGGAGAAGACGATGGCCGCAAGAACCGCAACATGCCGAAGTTCGCTGGTCAGCGAGACAAAGATCATCGAGAGCGAGATGAACAACAACATGGTCATCCCGTCGAAGATGCGTTCGACTGCAATGGTGGCGAGTGCGGCCGATTTTGTGACCGAAGTGCGTTTGGAGAGCGCGTAAGCGCGAACCACCTCCCCTGTACGAAGCGGGAGGACATTGTTCGCCATCAGGCCTACGGCGTTCGTCGACAGCAATGTCTTCACCGGCACGTCAGCAATCGGCATCAACAGGAGCCTCCAGCGAAATGCCCGAACGCAGAGCCCGGCAAAATAGAGCAGGATGGCCGGAATCAGATACCACAGATCGACCTGGCGGAAGGCTTCGCGGACGGCATCGAAATCCTGACCTCGCAGCGCGAAATAAAGAAACACGGCACTGATCAGGAAGCCGAGAATGATGCGGATTTTGCGCATGGGTGGCTGGCGACATCCTCGATGGAATCGACTCACCCAGACAGTGGCTGCCGGCTGGCCCGATACCAGGCGAAAAAACGGCGCAGCATGTGTCCATGTGCGCCCGGAGAGTATACGTCCGCCCTGTCTGGTTGGTCCGGAATACCGGCAGCGCGCCGGATGCGCCTCTACGGCGACACCGCATTACCAGCAGCTCGATGGACTAAAATGGCAAAATGACTGGGTTCTCACACCATTTGTGAAAGCACCCGCATACAGGTATCCACACTAAGGAGATACGACCAATGAGCAGCGCTGTTCCCGGAGTTCAGCCCGATCCTTTCGGCGTGAGGTCAAACATTACGACGACGAACGGGGAGACGTTCGGATACTACCGTCTCCAGCAACTCGAGGCCCAGGGGATCGCTTCGCTCAGCACGCTGCCCTTTACCATCCGCATCCTTCTCGAAAACGTGCTGCGGCATGCAGGATCGGAGTTCGTGTCGAACGATGTCGTCGAGCGGCTCGCTCGCTGGTCTCCCGCAGCGTCCGGCGAAGAGTTCGAGCTGCCGTTTATGCCGGGACGGGTTGTTCTGCAGGACTTCACAGGCGTGCCGGCTGTCGTCGACCTGGCGGCAATGCGCTCCGCGGTGGGCCGCATGGGTGGCGACGTCACGCGCATCAATCCGCTGGTTCCGGCTGACCTTGTCATCGATCATTCAGTCCAGGTCGATCACTTCGGCACGTCGATCGCATTTGGACACAACGTCGAACTGGAGTATCAGCGGAACAGCGAGCGATACTCGCTCCTCCGCTGGGCGCAACGGTCGTTCCAGAATTTTCGCGTTGTGCCACCAGGTACCGGCATCGTTCACCAGGTCAATCTGGAGTTCCTCGCCTCGGTGGTCGCTACCCGCCAGCGACAGCACGACAGTGTGGCGTTCCCCGATACGCTTGTTGGCACCGACTCACATACCACGATGATCAATGGACTTGGTGTTCTCGGCTGGGGCGTCGGCGGCATCGAAGCGGAGGCGGTTCTTCTCGGTCAACCGCTCTATCAGCTTATGCCGGAGGTGATCGGATTTCGGCTTACCGGTGCACTCGACCCGGGCGCAACAGCAACTGACCTCGTTCTGCACGTTACGCAGCAACTTCGCAAGCATGGGGTCGTTGGCAAGTTCGTCGAGTTTTTCGGAACGGGACTGACATCATTGCCACTCGCCGATCGGGCAACGATCTCTAATATGGCCCCGGAATATGGGGCGACGGCCGCCTTGTTCCCGGTCGACAATGAGACTCTTCGTTACTTGAAGACCACTGGACGGCCAACCGAGCTTGTCGAGACATACTGTAAAGAGCAAGGGCTCTTTCGCACTGACGATACGCCTGATCCTGCGTACAACGACGTTCTGCACCTCGATCTGTCGACCGTGGTCCCGAGCGTTGCCGGTCCACGTCGTCCGCAGGATCGCGTCGCGCTTGGTGATGTTCAGCAGGTATTCCGCTCGTCGTACCCGGAACAGCTCGGACCTGAGACGTTGAAGCCAAATGGACACGCGCATCTGGGTTCGGTGCCGGTAACCATTGGCAGCGAGAGCTCTGAACTGCACCACGGCGCTGTGGCTATCGCGGCGATTACCTCCTGCACCAACACATCGAACCCGGCCGTCATGGTGGGGGCGGGGCTTCTTGCCCGCAAAGCTGTCGAGCGGGGTCTCGATGTGCCTCCCTATGTGAAAACGAGCATGGCTCCCGGGTCGCAAGTGGTTTCGGCGATGCTCGACAACGCCGGCTTGACCCCCTATCTGGAGGCACTCGGATTTCATACGATCGGTTACGGCTGCACCACGTGTATTGGCAACTCCGGACCGCTTCCGGAACCGGTTTCCACGTCTATCGACGACAACAATCTCGTCGTCGCAGCGGTTCTCTCAGGCAACCGCAACTTCGAGGGCAGGATTCACTCGCAGGTTCGCGCGTCGTTTCTCGCGTCACCACCGCTTGTCGTCGCCTTTGCGCTGGCGGGTAGCGTCGATACGAATCTTTCGACTGATCCCGTCGGCTACGATCCGAACGGTGAGCCTGTCTATCTGGCCGACATCTGGCCAAGCCCTGAAGAAGTTCAGGAAACGATCCGAACCTCTCTCAGCCCCGAGACCTTCGCCAAAGAATATGCTGGTGTATTCACCGGAGACACCCAATGGCAGGAACTCGATATTCCCGCGGGCAATCTCTACGAGTGGGACTCAGGATCCACGTATGTACAGGAGCCGCCATACTTTCTGGGCGATCAGTCGATCCTGCCGATCCTGAGCGACATCCGGGGAGCTCGCGTTCTGGCGTTACTCGGCGACTCGGTGACGACCGATCACATTTCGCCAGCTGGTTCGATCAATCGAACAAGTCCCGCCGGTCATTATCTGATGGAGCATGGCGTTCAACCCATCGATTTCAACTCCTACGGGTCACGTCGGGGGAATCATGAAGTCATGATGCGTGGGACGTTTGCCAATATCCGGCTGCGCAACCAACTAACCCCGGGGAAGGAAGGGAATTTCACGAAGTATCTGCCGACTGGGGAGGAGATGACGATCTACGACGCCGCCATGCGGTATCAGGAGGCTGGAACACCGCTGATCGTTATCGGCGGCAAGGAGTACGGCACCGGCTCATCTCGAGACTGGGCGGCAAAAGGCTCACTCCTGCTGGGTGTCAAAGCGGTCATCGTCGAAAGCTTCGAGCGAATTCACCGCAGCAATCTTGTGGGCATGGGCGTCCTGCCCCTGGTTTTCCTCGAGGGTGAGAATGCCGAATCGCTCGGCCTGACCGGCGAAGAGGTATTTACCATTCTTGGCATCGAGGCCGATCTCATGCCAAATAAACTACTCGATGTCAGCGCGGTAGGCGCTGATGGCCAGCGTACCGAGTTCAGCGTTCGATGCAGAATCGATAGCCCGGTCGAACTGGAATACTACCGAAATGGGGGCATTCTCCAGACCGTGTTGCGGCGGCTGACCTCGACTGATGCCTGATAGGGGTCCGCGCAGGCGCTGGCGCCTTGCTCCAAGCGTGTTGAAACAATGGCAGCATCGTTGCCTCGTGCTCCGGGTGGATTCAGAATGCCTCGCGCTCGAAGGGTCATCTCTGGAACACATTTTGCGTGGTTCGCGTCAGCCAGCACGACGGCTCTTTCAGCTATCTGTATCAGGGGAATCGAATGTTCGAGAGTCCAAAACTCGCGCTCGCCGCGCTGGTCGGGAGTCTTCGCAATGACTCTTTCAACCGAAAAGTCTTTGAAACGCTCGTGGAGCGCGCTCCCGACCAAGTCGATATCTTCGAGCTGCCAATAGGTCATCTTCCCTTCTACAATGAGGACCTCGATGACGACGACCCGCCCCATGAGGTGACAGGTTTCCGGGAAGCGGTCTCGGCTGCCGATGGCCTTCTCTTCATCTCCCCCGAATACAACCATTCGATTCCGGGAGTGCTCAAGAATGCAATCGACTGGGGATCGCGGCCGATGCCACGTCCTCCGCTCTATGGCAAACCGGGAGCGATTCTGGGCGCATCATCGGGTCGCTCGGGAACGATGCGAGCGCAGCTGTCGCTCAGGCAAATCCTGCCTGTCAGCAATGTCCTGCTGCTCAACAAACCAGACGTGTATGTCTCATACGCTGCTGAGAAGTTCGACGATGACGGCCATCTTGTCGACCACGTCACGCTCGATCAACTCGACGCGTTCATTGCCGCGTTCACGGAATGGATCGCGCTGGTCGCGAGCAGGCAAACGGCTGCAGTCGGTTAGTCGACCTGGTAATGTTGGACAGCATGGGGGCCTACACGGCGATCCATTTGTCGCCCCGAAGCGCCGCCAGCACCGCAACGGCTACCCGAAACGGATAGCGATCCACTGACGGAAGAATTTCCTCTGCGTTCAGGAGTTCGTCCCGTATATGGCCACTGTGCGAGTCAAGCGTCATGGCTTTGAATGAAGCGACCTCGCCGGTGAAGACTGGGAGAACGTCCGCGATGCGAACCTCGACGAGGCCAGCAAGTTCGACCGGATTGGGTCTATAGGTGCACAGCGCCTGATCTCGCCGCCACAAATACACCTCCTGGATTTCCCGGTCGATGATCTTCTGCCTCGTTTCGTTGGAGCGGACCCGCACTCCTGCGAAGCGCATTTCCCCCGGAATGGCCGGAATTCCAAGTTCCTCCTGGACCTCTCGCCAGACGTCCTCAATTGTTTCTCCTGCACCAAAATGGCCGCCAACTGTCGCGTCGAGTCTGCCGGGTGAGGTGTCCTTTTGAGAGCTGCGTCGCTGGAACAGGAGGAATGGCTCACGGTTCCGCAGTCCGTAAACCCAAATATGCACAGCACGATGCCAGTCGCCGCCGCGGTGGATCTCGGCACGCCGCTTCGTAACTCCGGTTGGCTGTCCATCGGCATCGAGAACATCGAAGAGCTC
>JBFWRO010000253.1:0-5155 GCA_050248865.1 Thermomicrobiales bacterium
CGAGTCTGTCCGTCTCGTCCGGGAAGGCGCCCGCCGCGGGGGAAACGAAGACGCACTGGCCGTGTTCGCCTGTCGAACCATGGACTGGCCACCCGAGCAGCAGGAAGAGGCGAAGGAATACACCGGCACCTACGTTCCACTGGACATGGAGTCCTACCTCGAACCGCTGGCGGACACGCTGGCCAATGCCGCGGGTGACGATAAACCTGATGTCATCCTGATGGAAATCCAGAAGGAGATTCCGGAGGATCTCGCATTCCCCGACTATCAGGTTTTTCTGGATACCGGCATTCCTCTATGGATCTCCTATCGGCGCACGATTGGCAAGATCGTTGGCGTTGCTGGCGAGACGATCTCGGAAGACGGCGATCGATTCGGACGCGCCGCAAAGACATTCGAGGAAATGGGCGCGGCCGCCGTGCTGGTCAATTGCCTGCCGCCGCACCTCGTCGATGGGGTCGCACCATGGTTGCGTCAGTTCACCGATATCACGCTCGGCGCATATCCCAACATGGGCTCGTATCTGTTCTACGAATGGGATTGGTCAGTCTGTCCCTCTCCCGAGGAGTTCGCAGGCTACGCCCGGAAATGGATCGATGAGGGCATGCAGATCATCGGAGGTTGCTGCGGCACTCGGCCCGCGCATATTCGCGCGCTGGCCGATTCGCTGAACGCAGCAGTTGTCTGAGTTCGAACAGATTCTGAGCCAGGAGGCACCATGAACGACGAGGAGGGCCGGAGGGCTGGCACACGACGCCGGGCATCGGCATCGCCGTCGTTTGGGGCGTGGCTGAAACGAGCGAGAATATCTCAGCAGCTCAGCCAGACAGAGCTGGCCGCGCGCGCAAGTCTCAGCCGGTCTTACATCTGCAATATCGAGCGCGGCTATGACATCAGGCCAAGCATCGACGCCATAGACCGGATTGGCGCGGCTCTTTCGGTGAGCAGGTCGGAGATTCTTGCCGCCGCCGGGATCCTGGAACCCCTCGAAGGGGGCGTCGTCGATGATCGCGACGCGAGGTTCATGACGCTCTTTCGCTCGCTGAAACCGGGCGACCAGGATGCCATCGAGCGGTTTGCCCGGTTTCTGCAAGTCGAAGAACGCCGGTGGAATCAGCCTCGCCTGATCGCCGAGGAGGATGAAGCGAGACCACCATCGCAAACGGGTCCGACGCTCTTCGACACCGTTGAGTCTGGAGAATAAGTCACTGGTTGCTGTGGCTCTGCAGCTCTTCTGACACGAGCACCACGGCATCGGCGATGCGCGTGAAAGCGTTTGCCAGCCGTTCCTGTTCCTGCGGCGCGTTCCAGGCTGACTCGAAATCCTCGATCGATTCGTAATACGCTTCCGTCACAAATCGCCAGGGTGACGTTGAGGCTGCCGGCCGATCGGGGCCGACGGCAGGGGTGCCCACAATGCGATAGAAGTCAGATTTGAGGACATTGGGGTCGGCGTTATTCCGTTCATTGTGAGGCCCCATACGCCAGGCGAGGAATTCTTCCTCATCGGTACCGGGAGGAAGGTTGTACAGAACGGTGACCTTGATCATTGTTCTGTTCCTGCTGCCGCCGGCTGGAGAAGGTCGTAGATCTCCCGCTGCCGGTCGGCCAGCAATGGCACGACCTGACTCAGAATGATCCTCTTGAATGGCTCAGTCTCGCGATGCACGGCGAAGGCTGCTTCGTCGGTGTACTGCTCGTACAGGAGAAAGACACTTGGATCATCGACCATGCGATTGACGGCGTAGCCATGACAACCGGGCTCCGCCAGCGCATGCGGGATCATTTCGGCCAACAACCCGGCCACCGTGTCGGAAGCCAGAGGAAGCGCCGTGAACCGGGCAACGACCACATACATGCTCAGCGAACTCCTTCGGTCATGAGTCACTTGATTCGGAAAGCGATCTGGTGCGCTGATATGCGGCATAGACCGCTTTGGAATAGATCGTTCGCAGACTTCCCTTTTCCATCTGGTAGATCGCCTCGGCGGATGTTCCACCGGGAGAAGTCACCATGTTTCGCAGTTCGGCCATGTGTTTGCCCGAAGCACGCGCAAAATCGACGGATCCGCCGACCGTCTGCAGCACAATTTGTTCTGCAATGCGACGTGGGAATCCCATGTGCACTCCGGCGTCGATCAGCGCTTCCATCATCAGGAACACATATGTCGGACCGGTTCCAGAGAGCGCCGTGGCCATGTCGACATATTTCTCGTCCTCGACCCAAAGCTCCTCGCCGAGCGCACCGAGCACGGTTCGGACTTTCTCGGTTTCGCTTTCACTCACTGCCGGCGTGGAGGTCCAGACCATCATTCCCTCGCCGATCTGGGCGGGCGTATTGGGCATCACCCGTACGAGCGACTCATGATCCAGTCCCTGATTGAGCGTTTTCAGGGTCGCGCCTGCCAGAATCGATAGCACCGTCTGTCTGGGCGAGAGTGAGCCTTTCAATTGCCGCATCACCGGCTTGAGTACCTGGGGCTTGATCGTCAGCAAAATCAGGTCACTTTGCTCAGCGACATCCAGGTTCCGGTCAGTCGAACGAACCCAGTGGCGCGCCGTCAGTTCCTCGCGACGCTCAGGCCGCGGATGTGAAACGATGATCTGATCGGGGGCGACAATCCTGCGGTCGAGCAGCCCGGCTATCATCGCTTCGGCCATAACGCCGCCGCCAATGAATCCCAGGCGAGTCCCTTCGAGGGTGGCGATACCGGCGCCACTGTCCGTTTTCGAGTTCGGCACGGTTATCAGGCTCTCTCCTCACTGCGACGTCTGCCGGCGGATTGTACCGGGGATGGCATCGATCGCCGCGCGACTGCGACAATGTTAGTGTGCATGCCCGATGCCGGGCATTCCAATCGTTACAAGGATACTGACTGTGCCCAATCATCTTCAGAACGAATCGAGTCCCTACCTCCAGCAGCATATGAACAATCCGGTGGATTGGTATCCATGGGGGGAGGAGGCGATCGAGAAAGCCCGGAAAGAGGATAAGCCGATCTTTCTGTCGATCGGCTACTCCTCCTGTCACTGGTGCCATGTGATGGAACACGAGTCGTTCGAAGACGCGGACACTGCTGCTTACCTGAACGATCACTTTGTGAGTATCAAAGTCGACAGGGAGGAGCGCCCTGACCTCGACTCGATCTACATGCTCGCCATTCAGGCGATGACCGGACATGGCGGCTGGCCGCTGAGTGCGTTTCTGACGCCCGATCTCGTGCCGTTCTATGGCGGCACCTACTGGCCGCCAGAGGAACGGCAGGGAATGCCCGCGTTCCGGAATGTGCTCCAGGCGGTGGCGGGCGCATTCGAAGAGAAACGCGAAGACGTCGAACAGAATGCTGAGCAGGTTCACAGCTTGCTGAAGACCACGTCAACACGGGCCCCGCGCGAAGGAAACCTGACGAAAGAGGTGCTCGAGGAGGCGTTTACCAATGCATCCCAGCAGTTCGATCAGCAAAATGGCGGCTTTGGGACTGCTCCCAAGTTCCCGCAGGCGTCGGCCGTCGAGTTTTTCATGCGCCGGCAGTTCAATGCCAAACAGAGTTCCGTGGCCCGGATGATTAGTGTGACCCTCGATCACATGGCCCAGGGCGGGATGTACGACCAGATCGGCGGTGGTTTTCACCGGTATGCCGTCGACGCGGTCTGGCTGGTGCCACATTTCGAGAAAATGCTCTACGACAATGCCCAGCTTGCTCGACTCTATGTCGACGGGTTCAAACTCCTTGGTGAAGAGCGCCACGCCGCGGTCGCGGCGGACATTTTCGACTACGTGTTGCGAGAGATGACAGGGCCATCCGGGGAGTTTTACTCCACACAGGATGCCGATACCGAGGGTGAGGAAGGCAAATTCTACGTCTGGTCCCTTGCTGATCTGAGCGAAGCGCTCGGCGCGGACGATGCGCGACTTGCCGCCGCTGTTTACGGGATCACGCCGGAAGGGAACTTCGAGGGTCATTCTATTCCGACGCGGGCAGTGCCGTTGTCACGGCTCGCCGAAACCCTCGAGATCGAAGAAGCTGATCTGAGCGCGCGATTGCCGTCGATCCGCGATCAGATGCGCACATGGCGTGACGGGCGTACCCGGCCAGGCCGTGACGACAAAGTGATCGCTTCGTGGAACGGCATGATGTTGCGGGCGTTTGCCGAAGCTGCTCTGCCGCTCGGTCGTCACGATTTCCTCATCGCGGCACAGAAAAATGCCACATTCATCGTCGAAAAGCTGCTATCGGAACGTGGACTTCAGCACATTTACCAGAACGATTCCGCGAGGATTGCGGGCTATCTCGAGGACTATGCCAATGTTGTCGATGGGATGCTCGCCCTCTATCAGGTCGACTTCGATTTGCGTTGGCTCGAGGCTTCACTGGATCTGACGGAGATCATCATCGAGCGTTTCGGTGACCAGCATAGCGGTCTGTTCTTCGACTCCTCTCACGAACACGAACCTCTTGTGAGCCGTGCCCGCGACCTCCAGGATGGTGCCACTCCTTCGGGGAACGCTGTTGCCGCCGAAGTGCTGGTCAAACTGGGACGGCTGACAGGTAATCGGGAGCTGGAGCGCAAAGGCGGTGCGATTCTCTCCCATCTCGCTCGCCCGATGGCCGATCAGCCGCTTGGTTTTAGCAGGGCACTGGTGGCGCTCGATACATTCCTGGGGATTGCCAAGGAGGTCGTTGTCGCTGGTCCCGCTGGAAACGACGAGACGAGGCAGTTTATGCAGGAGATCGGCGCGCTGTATCAGCCGCATATGCTGGTTGGGCTCGCTGAACCGACTGAAACAGCCCTCGCCGAACGATTGCCCTTCCTCCGAGATCGACCGCTGCGCAACGGGCAGGTGGCCGCGTATGTCTGCGAGCACTTTGCCTGTCTGCCGCCAGTGACCGATCCGGCACGGCTCGACGACGTGATCACCCGCGGATCCGGAATCAGCTGGAGCGAGTTCTAGATCGAGGCCAGCGTCTGCGGGTTATTGAACCGTGTTGCTGAGTGAGCCAATTCCGGTGACGGAGACGACAACCGTGTCACCAGCGTGCAGCGGTCCTACACCCTCCGGCGTCCCTGTCATGATCACATCTCCGGGATGCAGCGTCATGATGCCGCTGATGAATGAAATCAGGAATGGCACAGGGAAGAGCATTGTGGACACA
>JBFWRO010000254.1:0-5150 GCA_050248865.1 Thermomicrobiales bacterium
GATCGAGTACCCGGCGTTGCAATTCCTCGGTGTATCCATCGTCCAGGTCACCATAGATCGCACCAGCCCCGATGGCGGCAACATACCCGCCTGCGGCCACCATTTGATTGCTGTATTGAAACGCTTCGCCAAAGTCCGTGAACGTTTCAAATCCCGCCAGGGATGCGATGATCTCCTCAGCGGTCGTCTCGTTCGCATTGAAGATCAGTTCCAGGTCCCGGCGGGGCACACCAGTACAAGCGCAAACCAGATTGCGCATCGTTATCTGGGCCGTCAGCTCGGGATTAGCAAACACGAACTCCGGCAAAATCTCGACGACGGGTGTGTCCCAGGTAAACAGGCTGTCGTCCACCATCGACGCCATCATCGTGGTGGTGAACGACTTTGTGACCGAACCGATCATCATCAACGTGTCCGGGGTGACAGCATCGTCGGATCCGATGGTCTTCACGCCGAATCCTTCGGCGTAGACAATCTCACCGTTTTGAACAACTACGACAGATGCGCCCGGAATGTCCCCTCTGCGCGCCAGATCCCGGGCGAACTCGCCAAATCGAACTGCGAGATCACCTTCCAGAGTGGCCGGTGACACCGATGACAGGTCGAGAATCTCCTGCTCACCGATTGTGAAGCCGGCTGCTATGAGCTGGACCTGCGAGTTCCTCCGGGTCGCAGCCTCAAGAGACCCCTCGATGATCAGCACGAAATTGACATCGCCGACTCTCTGACCGATTGCCTGCACGACTCGTCCCGACGTCTGGCCGATGTCGTAGGTCAGAATGACGGTTTCATCGATAGCGCCTTCCGCCGGGAAGTCCTGGTCCGATCCCGGAAGCGGCTGCCCATCAAATGCCGGATCGACAACTGCCCACGCCGCGGCAATTCCGGCCCGGGCATCGGCCGCGGCTGTAACCACGACCAGAAAAGACAGGTCGCCTTCGGGGTCGGTCAGGCGCACATAACCCTGTCGTTCTTCGATTGTCCAGTTCTGAGGGACGGGAATAGTAAACCGGCCGGCCGGATCCTCATAGATGTCACTGTCGGTTTGAGCGTCGATGCCAGGGGACCCGGCGAGGGTCATCGGCACGATCAGCAGACACACCAGGAACGTGACTACCAAGCCTGATCGTCTCATCAGATTCCTCCCGCGGATAGCGTTGACGCTGACAGGTTGCGGTCGGTCTGGCCGGTTCAGTCGACTTCCTGAGCGATGACCATCACGACCTCTCCCTGCTTCGTTTCCGCTTTGAACTTGCGACAGAGCACCCAGCCATCCTGGTCGGCGACGATATCGACGCCCGGCTCATCCCACCGTCCAAAGTCGTGAATGCGGGTTACGGCCGTGCCTTTTTTAACGAACGTGCCCAGCTCGACCAGCGGCTCGCTGATGCCATCGATCGGCGCAGTGATCCAGCGATCGATATCCGTGTTGGAGATCAGGCGCTGCCGGTCCAGACCTGTCGGGGTGAGATCGATCACTGGTTCATTCAGCAAACCGAAATGCCGCATGACGTTCAACGTGCCATGGTGCGCCCATTTCACGCCCCAGTAATCAGTCGACGCCCCAAAACCGAGCTCACTGCCGATGGTGATCTTACCCATTTTCTCTGCTTCTTCGGTGAGCAGGCCTGTGCCCATGCCTCCGGTGTAGATCATCGTAAACGGAGTACCGAAGAGAAACGCCGTTTCCTTGAATTGCCGGTGAAGCTCCGGGTCATCGAGTTGGTGGAATGACATTGTCCGGGCGATCTCATACCCGGCGCCGCCAGAATGGATGTCGATCACGATGTCGGCGCGGGAGAGCAATTCATCAGTCATGAAGCGGGCCATGCGGTAGGTTATCGAGCCGTTCACATCGCCGGGAAATGCGCGGTTCATGTTCACGCCGTCCTGAGGCGATGCGCGGAGTCCAGCATTGAACGCCGGAACGTTGAAGACAGGAACGACGATGATGCGACCACTGACGAGCGACTCAGGGTCGAGGTCGTGGATGAGATTCTTGAGTCCGACGGGTCCTTCGTACTCGTCACCATGTGTGCCGCCGATGGCCAAAATGGTCTTTCCGGGGCTGCCTGAAGAAGCAACATAGAGGGGCAGGCGCGTTCGCGCCCACATTCCATCCGACGTGAATGGGACAGAGTACTTTCGAGCGCCTTTCGAGTCGAAATCGAGTTTCTCGATCGGTGTGATGTCCAGGATCATCGGTTTGAGGCCTTTCCGCTGCAGATCAATCGCCTGCCCGGAAGCATCTCAGAGATTCCATGTCGTCGCTGAAAGACAGATCAGGCGATTTGATCGAGGACGGACTCGAGACGCTCGAGGGGGAGAAGCCCAGTCGTCATGGAGACTATCTGACCCGTGGAGGCAACGATGAGCGTGGTGGGGACCACCATCACGCCATACCGGAGCGCGAGCGAAGATTCGGCGGCAGCATCGATGTAGCGAACCGAAGCTGACACCGGCCGGGAAGATTGCAACTCGGCGATGATCCGTTTCTGTTTGTCACATGCACCACAATTCTGGCCAAAGAAGGACACTATCTGCGGTCGACCATCCGCGGGCCTTTCAAACGATTCCGTCGATTCGATTCGCCTGCAGCGATACCGGTCCCAATATCTGGCCAAAACTCCGATTACCACGATCAGAGCGATGATGGCAGCGGCAATGATGAACCGGTCGGTCATCTCGCGTTGCCGGGATGAAGCAGCCGGTCGAGCTGCAGGAAGATGAAACACCCGGTGCAGAATCCAAAAACCACATTGACCAGAGCCAGCGCGACGACAATCCACGCCAGCGCCCAGCCAGCAGGATGCCAGCCAATGAACAGCAAGAGACTCGACAGGACCAGGCAGAAGGAGCCCATCGCCTGAGCGAATCTCGGCGCTCTGGGGTCTTCCCGTTCCGGACGAGGAGTGATCAATCCCGCGGGCACCAGGAGTCTGCGATACAACAGCTGAAACGGACCGTTGCCTTGTGAGAGAAAGCCCAGTGCCAGGGAAGCTCCAGTTGCCAGCACGACCCACGCTCCACCGTTGTCCACGCCGGCGACAAACGCGAGAATCGTCAAGACGATGATCAGAATCTGATTGAAGCGCAGTCCGTTTGCGTCAACAGTCACCGGCGCATCACCAATCTGATCCAAGGGATCTTTACACGCACGTCCAGGAAAACCCACATATCTGTATCACTAAATACAGAATAGCTGACGTGTGGCGTTATCCGCAAGGCCGGCGGCTGTAAATGCCACTGATATGACCCGTGGGTTACCATTCTGGCCAGGATCATGGTGGTCCAGCTGCGCGGTAGCGTCTCCTCCCGTGGGGAGCGCGCATTTGCGCAGGGTTGCTGGTCAGTGGAGGAAGTTTCATGCGTTCCCGGTTGTTACTGGCTGTTTTCGCCATGGTGCTGGTGATCCCAGCGGTCATTTCGCGGGGCTCGGACGCAACACGAGCCCAGGACGAGATAGCGCCTTTGAAGATTGGCGCTCTTCTGCCGTTTACGGGCGATTTGTCTGACTTCGGGCAGCCAATGTTCAATGCGATGCAGCTTGCGGTGGACGAAATCAACGAGGCGGGCGGTGTGAACGGCAGTCCTGTGGAGCTTGTTCAGGCCGACGATGGCACAGCTCCTCAGCAGTCCGTCGAGGAAGCCCGCCGCCTGGTCGAAGTGGAGGGCGTCAGCGCGATCATCGGTCCCGCCGGTTCAGGTCAGGCGCTGCAAGTCATCGAGAGCGTGACCGCGCCAGGCAGCATCCTGCACTTCTCGCATTCGGCGACATCGAACGCCCTGACGACCGTCGAAGACAATGACTTCTTTTTCCGGACTACGATCGCAGACTCTGCTCAGGGCGTGGTCATGGCCGACGTTGCTCAGAGTCTCGGTTATGCCAGCGCCTGCACGATGTACATCAACAACGCCTATGGACAGGGTCTGAGCGAGGTCTTCGCTGATGCGTTCACGGCGCTTGGCGGCACTATCACCGCGCAGGTTCCGCACGAGAGCGAGCAGGGATCATTCGTTTCAGAGCTGACGACCTGCACAGAGGGAAACCCCGATGTCCTGGTGGCTATCAGTTACCCGGAGAGCATGGGACTCTACCTTCGCGAAGCGATCGAGCAGCAGCTTGTGGAGAATTTCATCTTTTCAGATGGCGGTCGCTCGCCCGACATGTTCGCTGAGCTGGGCTGGTCCTCCTTCGAGGGTATGCAGGGAACGTCCGCCGGAGCCCCGGATACGTCCGCGGGTGATCTCTTCGATACTTCATATGAGGCCGCCTTCGAGACTCAGCCTTCCATTCCCTATCTGCGTGAGGGATACGATGCCGTCTATCTGATCGCGCTGGCCGCTGAGGCTGCTGATTCCGTCGACCCGGCCGCGATTCGGGATGCATTGCGGGACGTCGCAAATCCCGAAGGCGAGGTCGTAGGACCCGGTGTCGAGGAATTCACGAGAGCGCTCGAACTCATTGCAGCAGGCACTGATATCGACTATGAGGGCGCCGCGGGCAGCCAGAATCTCGACGAGAATGGCGATGTGCTGACTGGCACGATCAACATCTGGGCCGTTCAGGGCGAGGAAGTTGTCGTCATCGAATCGCGTGACGTCGATCTCTCAGAGAGTTAACCGATCGATCGGGACTTCAGCCTTTAAATCGGGATTTCAGCCTTTAAAGGGGAGAATCCTGATCGAAATAGCTCGTGAGTCAAAAAGCGTCCGGGGCCAGGTGGCTTCCGGACGCTTTTTCGGCGCCTCATTCCTCAGCACAGTACAGGCAGTTCGCTCGCCCCGAGGCGAGAGGCACGCCGCAGGTCACCCCTCTTCCTGCCGCAACCTGGCGACCCGGGCGTCGAGCCATCGGGACACGCGAGCCCGCTCTGGCAGCAATCCCAACGGACTGACGAGCAATACCACCACGATGATGGCGCCGACCAGAAAATCACGGACGTAGAAGATGCGCGTCTGGATGATGTCCGGCAGATCGTACCCCTGAAGCTGCAACGTGATCGACCAAAAGCTCCAGAAAACGAAGGTTCCGACAATGGCCCCCAGCGTGTTGCCACTGCCACCGATCATCAGCATCGCCCAGAATATGAATGTGGCAAAGAAGTGCGTGAATGTGTCAGGTGAGACCGCGCCCTGTTGCATCGCGT
>JBFWRO010000255.1:0-5150 GCA_050248865.1 Thermomicrobiales bacterium
CTACCGCCAACTGGTCGAGCGTTGCCTGGACAATGCCGCCGCTTTCGCTGCGTGGATCGAGGCGAATCCTGGCACTGAGCTGCTGGCGCCTGTTCCTCTGAATATGGTTTGCTGGCGATTCGTCTTTGACGAGATGACTGAAGACCAGCTGGCTGAGCTGAACCGCAAGGCCGTCGCCGCCATCCAGCGCGATGGGCGGGCGTTCGTGACGCCCACCATCTGGCAGGGCAAGCAGGGCATTCGCTGCGCGTTCGACAACTGGGCGACGTCGGCGCGAGATGTTGAGGTGCTCGAAGCTGCCGTCGCGGATTGTATCTTACGAAACGAATGAACTGCCGACCCGTTTGCGGGCTCCGGCCTTCCCGCCTGCTTAGCTAGCACCCGCTTCAAACGAGCTAAAGCCGGAATTCGACGTTCTGTTCTCCCGGCATGGAGAAAGTTGCGACACCGGGATTATGTACGTCCAGGCGAACTAGTACGGCGTTGTGAAATCTCGCGACGTGAGCAGCATTTATCCGGATATAATCAAGATCGGCCCCGCCGTCACTCCATTGCAGTGCCAATTCAGGCGAACCTTGCTGAAAGATCGTGACCGAAAGCGGACATCTTCCCCGGCAACCCGGCCCTATGTCGACGATGTTCTCAACGGCAACAAGGGCACCGCCCACGGTTAAGGTGACTTCAGCACCTTCCGATAATCTCATTTCCGCGCCATTTCCAACTGCAAGGCTCAAGGACGTCACTTCAACCTCCTATACGACTTCGAAACCACATCTTCTTTCCAAGCAACACTTTCGAGAATCTCTGATTAGATATAGGTCGCTGTCACTATTTCCTCAGCGAACGAGATCGTCTCAGATAAGGACATGGAAGTTCCGACCGCCGTTTCCAACCGCTGGACGAATTCCCGGATGCCTTGCTGTTGCGAACGACGCGGCGCAAATTGCGTCCTCCCCCACGCCAATCGGGATTCGGCGAATAATGAAAGCGCTTCGTCGAATTCACCCTCCGCGTAGGCCAGCATCGATTTCGTCTCCAGGCATTCTGCAATCGCCGCTGTTCGATCCCGATCGACGTTGATTGAGAGCGCGTTGTTCAAAGATACCCGGGCAGTTTCCAAATCTCCAAGGCGAATAGCGGCAAGGGCCAGACCATATTGCGCGTCGGCTGAGCCTGCCTCGTCGAAAAACTGGTCAAAGACAGTTGAAGCCTGCCTGAACTGATCCGAAGCGACTTCGATTTGTCCCAAATCTGCAAGGAGCAAGCCGTAATAGTTGCGGGCACGCGCGACGCCGTTTATGTCCCCCAGCTTCTCAAGAAGACCGATGGCCTGTAGATGATATTTGGTGGACGTCTCAAGGTCACTTGCATCCCGAAAACTTATTCCCAGGTTCAAGGTCGTTAGGGCCTCGCCGCGATGATCGCCAATCTCCCTGCTGATCTTGAGGGCGCGTTGCAGAAGGCGCAATTCATCAGAGGATCCACCAATCATATTGGCCACCATTCCAAGGCAACAGAGGTTTCTCCCAATCATCATCCTGTATCTGGCTGACATTGCCATACGCAGGCTTTTCCGGTAGAAAATAAGCGCGTCGCTCAAGAGCTCCAGGTCAACGGAAATGTTTCCCAGTTTATTTAGCGCGTCGATGTGTCGATCCGGGCCGGTTCCGTCACTCAGTGCCAAAGCACGCTCGATCCAAACCTTGCCATCCATGGTCGGCCCGCGCATCGTCCAATAGTTCCAGATTGCAACCGCCGATCTTAGTACGGCATCGCCGTCATTCTGGTCGGCAAACCACGTCAATCCGGACACGATGTTTGCGTACTCCAGCGTCACCTCGTCGAATGCGGTCACCCGGCGATCTCCGCCAAGGAGAAACGGACCTATTTCCTCCGAAAATCGCTTGACCCACTGTGCGTGACGAGCTTGAAAAACGAGTATGTCGTTCTGATCGGCGGCACGCTCAGACGCAAATTCGCGAATCGTTTCGAGCATCGAGTATCGAGTCGCCCCATCTGACGCCTGATCGGAGCGGATCAGGCTTTTTGTCGCCAGTGATTCGAGCACGGCTGTGGGATCAGATCCGAGAACTTCGTTTGCTGCCTCGATCGTCCAGCCGCCGGCGAACACCGATAGCCTGGCAAAGACACTTTGCTCCTCCTGACTGAGCAGGTCATAGCTCCACGCGATCGCGTCATGCAGCGTCTTGTGGCGGTCCGGCAGATCACGCGGTCCGCCGGTGAGGGCCGGCAACCGACGCTCCAGCTGCGCCTGAAGCTCTTCCGGGCTGAGGATCGTGATGCGCGCCGCGGCGAGCTCGAGCGCCAGCGGGATGCCATCGACGCGCCGGCAAATCTCGGCGACATGTGGAGCATTCCGGGTGTCGAGGGAAAAGGTGGGCTCGACTCCCATCGCCCGATCGACGAACAATCGCACCGAGGCGCTCTCGGCGATCCTCTCGACATCCGGTTTCTTGGTGATTTCTGGCAGATCAAGCGGTGCGACAGGAAGCCGCTGCTCACCGCGGATTTCCAAGGCGATCCGGCTCGTGGCCAGCACTCTGACGCCTGGCGCGGCGCCCAGGATCTGCGCCGCAAGCTCCGCGGACCCCTGCACCACCTGCTCGCAGTTGTCGAGCACAAGTAGAAGCCTCCTCGACCCAAGCCACGCGCACAGCGTCCCTGCAGCCGGGGTTCCGGGTTCTTCGCGCACGCCGAGAACACGCATCACACTTCCGGTCACCTGGGCGTCATCGCGTACTGCTGAGAGATCGACGAACCAGACGCCATCCCTGAACTCGTCGACCAGATCGCTCCCTGCCTGAAGCGCCAGCCGCGTCTTGCCTATCCCACCAGGACCGATCAGCGTCACCAGCCTGCTGTCCAGGCGAGTCAGATACGTGCGAATGTGCTGACGCTCGACCTCGCGTCCCAGACATGGGTAAGGCGCAACCGGCAGATTGTGAGCAATGGGATCGAGGGTTCTGAGTGGAGGAAAGGCGGCTGGAAGATCAGGAACGACAATTTGCAGGATGTGTTCATATCCGGGCACATCCCGCAGGCGACGCTCGCCGAGCGATCTCAGCTCGATTGCGTCAGGGAGGGGGTGCTCCAACGCCGCGGATGCTGAGCCGGCAATCAGGATCTGGCCACCGTGACCCGCAGCCAGAAGCCGCGACACGCGGTTCAGCACCTGTCCCGCGAAATCGTCGCCGAGCGTCGCGACGTCACCAGCATGCACAGCCATGCGAACCATGAGGGGCACTTCGAGACCGGCTGCGGACCAATCACAGGCGACGAGGGAACGCTGCGCAGCGACCGCCGCGAGCAGGGCGCTATCGACGCGAGGAAACACCGCGCAAACTGCATCGCCCATCGTCTTGAAGACGCGGCCGCCCTGATCGCCAACCGCCATCGCGATCAACGCGTTGTGCCGATCGATCGCGCGCGCCATGGCCTGCGGGCAGCGCTCCCAGAGACGCGTGCTGCCTTCGATATCTGTGAACAGAAATGCCCGCTGGTCGATTGCCTCGCCCATCGGCTCTTCCCGCCTCGCTCCCAATCGTGCCGCGAAGTGTACTTGTCGCGAACGGCATCGACACCTTCCAGATTCGGGCGCCTCGCATCGTCGAGAAAACTCGCTACGCGGTTGACGATGCGCGGGGCCGAATCACCGCGCATCCCCAGGCCGGGCGAGTGCTATGCTGCGAACGGTCTCAGAAGTGGTTAGGAGAAAGATGAAGATGGCGCCCGACGACGGAACTCGCGAAATGCGACTTGTCCCGCTTTTTTCCGGGCTGCCCGACAAGGCCCTTCAAGATCTGACGCGTTTGAGCATTCCCCGCTCCTACGGTGATGGCCATATCCTCTGCAACGAAGGTGATCCGGGCGAGGTGCTCTATATCCTCGAGTCGGGCGAGATCCGCGTTTCCCGCATCACGGCCGAGGGGCGGGAGATCGTCATTGCCATGGTCGAAGGGCCGGCCGCGCTGGGTGAGCTTTCCCTGCTGGATGGCGCTCCTCGTTCCGCCACTTTGACCGTTCAGGGGTCGGCCAAGCTGCGGGTCATCCCGCGATCGGCCTTTTCCCAGCTCCTCACCGAACAACCGGCTGTGCGTGACGCGATTCTGTTGCGGCTCGCCGCCATGCTGCGGAATGCCAATCAGCTTCATGTCGATATGCTGAGCCTCGACGTTCCTGGCCGGCTGGCGAAGTGGCTGATCGAGCGCAGCGCCCGGGCCGGGCAAACAGCGGACGGTCGTGCGGTCTTTCCACTCGGACGGAGTCAGAGCGATCTCGCCGGCCAGCTCGGCACAACTCGCTCGACGCTCAACAGGGCCTTGCATGGCTTTGTCGATCTCGATCTCATCCAATTCGATGGAGAGCGCATCGTCATTGTCGACGAGCGGGGCCTGCATCGCTACACGACTTGAGTGCTGGCCCAGTTTCGGGGGGCGTCGATGGTAGGATAGGGCAACTTCGAAACAGGATCTGGCTCTTTCGACTCATTTTGACAGGCCCCGGAAACTGAACCCCATGTCACTTGGTGATCTGATTCGTCGTTATCGCCTTTCCGCGGGGCTTAGCCAGGAGGATCTGGCCGAACGCGCCGGACTGAGCGTTCGTGGTATCAGCGATCTGGAACGCGGCCGCCGCCTCTCCCCGCATATGGAAACGTTACGGCTTCTTTCCGACGGGCTCGGGCTAGCTGACGAGGCCCGCGCGGCGCTTATCGCCGCAGCCCGACCGGAGTTGACGGCGCAGGCCTCGGCGGTCGGTATCGCCGAGCAACCCCAGCCCGCCAGCGAGCCTCGGGTCAGGGCACTTCCCACCCCACCGACAGCTCTCGTCGGCCAGAGCGATCTGATCGCCCGCCTGGTCGGTCACATCTCCGAAAACGGCGTCCGCCTGGTCACGCTGACCGGTCCCGGTGGCGTCGGCAAGACGCGGGTTGGTCTCGAAGCCGGCCGACTGCTTGCGGATTCCTTCGCGGACGGCGCGCTGTTCCTCGATCTTGGTCTTCTCTCCAGCAGTCAGCAACTCGGCCCTGCGTTGCTCGACGCGCTCGCGTTCACGGGGAACCAGGGACCGGACCCGGTGAGTCAGCTGATCGACCTCCAGCGCGATGCATCGATGCTCCTGATTCTGGA
>JBFWRO010000256.1:0-5148 GCA_050248865.1 Thermomicrobiales bacterium
CCGTGCCGTACGAGTTGACTTCATCGTCATCGAACAGGCCGTCGCCGTCGCTGTGCGTCTGCGCGGTAACCTCGCTGGCCATCAGCGGCGACAACGCTGCGATCGGCGCTGTCAGCGACAGCAGCACCGAAAAAACGACCATCCACTGAACGAGTCTTCTGATGCCCTGCATGTCGCCTCTCCCTGTCCCAACGCGATCCGTCGCCCGGATCACTGCCCACACCGTGATGACATCGACGCGATGCCAGTCCTCCCGATCATGCGGCGGCACTCACCGAATGGCTGTGCTCTGCGACACACCCCCTCCGGTCTGCGCCCCGATCGCTCCGTCTCGCCCGGTAGCACCTCCGGGAGGACACGCACTCACCCACGATCAGCATCGAAATCGACGCTGAAACGACCTCACCAGACCAAACCGGGGCTCAGTCACGACGCGGCTCGCCCAAACTGGAGCCCTTTCGTTGACCTCGGCCTCCGGGCCAATGCGTCGAGCCCAGCTCGACAAAATCGAGTGGAAACAATCCGCTCGAACGATTGCTGCGTCGCGTGTGGGGCTACGGGCCGGCAACTGGCACGGGACCCACGGCGAAAAGGGTCGCGAATTGCGCCAATGGAGATGATCTGTCCCAACTGTTCGAAAGTCAGGGAAGTGCGATGCCGGCTGACGGTTCTCAGCGTGCTCGCCAGGCGACCGTGGAGTACTGCCCGGACAGTCTCAAAAAATCTCAGTTCACCACGTATCGCGCCTGTCGCGATTTTGCGTTCCACTTGCGCTTGACAAAGAAGAACATACGTTCTATGATAATACCAAGCGGCACAGCGATTAGGACTGCGGGCCTGGGCAGCGGTAGATCCTGCTCGGGCTGACTCCCCGTTATCCTCGTCCAGCGCCTTCCAGGATCCCTTAATATCCCGAACGAAGCACTCAGCATTCGGCAGTCAGCAGTCAGACCAGAACTGACTGCCGGCTTCCGACTGCCGCCTGCTCGTAAAGGTGGTCGATCCCGCTGCGTCGCATCTCCAGAAGAGACATGAAAATCGCTTGCGATTCGTATCCGCATTGACCCGCCGAGCGATAGCTATGCGCGAATTCAGATCCCGCGCTGTTGCAACCGCACAACGTTCCACGAGAGCGGAGGCAGCGTCGCCTTCAGCATTCCACCATCGATACCCGTCTCTTCGGATCGTCGCGGAATCACCGCCGCAGGAGCGTGCGCCGTGTTCCTGGCAAAAGGATTCTCATCGTGGAGACAGAGGTGCTCGATCATCGCCACCTCTCCGGTCGCCCGCAGATCGACCTGCAAGGACATCATCTCCCGCTGATCGCGATTCACCGCAAAGAGCGTCACCTCACCATTCGAGTCATCGATCGTCGCGATGGCGTCGAGGCAGGAAACCTGACCGAACGCATCCGTGTCATACGTCGATGCGGACACCAGCGTCTGCAGCACCCGCCCTCGGCCGTATCGACTGGCGTGCACAAAAGGATAGAAGATGGTGTTCCGCCAGGCAGGACCCCCGGTTTCGGTCATGATCGGCGCCAGCGCATTCACCAGCTGAGCCATGCAGGCAATCTTCACCCGGTCCGCATGACGCATGAGCGTCATCAGCATCGACCCCACCAGAAGCGCGTCGACCATCGTGTACGCCTCTTCGGCGATCGGCGGGGCCACCTCCCACGGACGCTCCCGCATGTACTCCTTGTCACGTTGCCGGTGGTGATACCAGACATTCCATTCGTCGAAGGAGAGCATCAGCGTCCTGGCCGAGCGCTTTTTCGCTTTGACGTAATCACAGACGGCCGTCACCGTCCGGATGTACCGCTCCATGTCTTCCGACTGCGCGAGAAACGCGCCGATATCGTCTTCCTGTAATTGATAGTAGGTATGCAGAGAGATGTACTCGACCTGATCGTAGAGATGATCGAGCACTGTCAATTCCCATTCGGGATAGGTGGCCATCTGGGTGTTCGAGCTGCCGCAGGCCACGAGTTCGATCGACGGGTCGACGAGCTTCATGACCTTCGCCGCCTCTGCTGCCAGACGCCCGTACTCCACGGCGGTTTTCTGGCCCATCTGCCATGGACCGTCCATTTCGTTGCCGAGACACCAGGTCCTCACTCCATGCGGTTCGGCATGGCCGTTGGCCCGGCGCAAATCGCTCCAGGAGGTGCCCTCGGGATGATTACAGTATTCGACCAGATTGCGGGAGGCGTCGATCCCTCGTGTGCCGAGGTTTACCGCCAGCATCGGCTCGGTCTGCGCGGCACGGCACCAGTCGATGAACTCGTCGGTGCCAAATTGATTGGTCTCCGTGGATTTCCACGCCAGATCGAGTCGTGTCGGTCGCCGCTCTAGCGGCCCGATGCCATCCTCCCAGTTGTAACCGGAGACAAAGTTGCCGCCCGGATAGCGCACGATCGGCACGCCGAGTTCGCGCACGAGAGCCAGCACATCACCGCGAAAACCCCGCGCGTCCGCCGCTGGATGGCCAGGTTCATGGATTCCGCCGTACACCGCCCGGCCCAGATGCTCGATGAATGATCCATAGAGCCGTGGTTCGATTTCGCCAATCTCGAATCTTGGATCGACCGTGATTGTCGCGTCGAGCATGAATGGCAACTCCAGACTTCCGGCTGCAACGAAGAACACCACGCGGGTTGTGATTGTGAAACATACTTGAATCACAATCGAGGACCAGCACGGACACCCGCAATGAAGGGAGAAATTTGTGGCAAGCCCCGCAAACAAACCAGTTGGCACAGAACCGGCACTCGACAAGCTGCGATCGATGATCGATCAGGTCTTCACTGAGGACCAAATCGAAGAGCTCCGCAAGCGGTTGCAGGAATCAGAAGAGCGGTTCGAACGTTTGCGCGATCAACCGCTGGAGAACGGTGACGAACCTGCTCCGGGATTTCACCCCTTTCGCAGGGAAGGCGGTTCCATGTGACCGCGCACGAATTGCAATCGATTGCCCAGCTCGGCAGAATGATTCGCTCGGGCGAGGTGAGTCCAGTCGAGCTTGCCGAATCGGCCATCGAACGACTGGAGTCCACCGGGCGCGAACTCAATGCCATAGCCGCAACGACCGCCGACCTCGCTTTTGCCCAGGCCCGCGCAGCAGAGGAAGAGCTTTCTCACAGCATCGACCGCGGACCGTTGCATGGCATTCCCTATGGCGCGAAAGACTTGCTGGCGACTCGCGGCATCCCCACCTCCTGGGGAATGGCTCCATTCCGGGATCGGGTCATCGACGAGGATGCCGCTGTGGTCACCAGTCTGCGAGAGGCTGGAGCAGTGCTGACGGCCAAACTGGCGATGGTGGAGGGAGCAGGGGGATTCGGCTATGAACAGCCCGATGCGGCCTTCACGGGTCCCGGCAAGTCGGCGCTCGATCCGCAAGCCTGGTCCGGTGGCTCATCGAGCGGATCCGGTTCCGCGGTTGGATCAGGATGCGTTCCATTTGCGATCGGAACGGAAACCTGGGGCTCCATTCATATCCCCAGCGCGTTCAATGGCTTGACCGGATTTCGTCCGACCTATGGCCTGGTGAGCAAACATGGCGCCATGGCGCTTTCCTGGACGATGGACAAAATCGGTCCGCTTTGTCTGACGGCGGAAGACTGTGGGCTGGTCCTGGCCGCAATCGCCGACGGCGACAGCCAGGGTCGCCGCGGCCGCAGGGGATGGTTCGAACCTCCCCATCCGGCGACCGGGACAATGAAGATCGCCGTACTGAAGAACGCCGCCGAGTCGGCGCAGGCGGAAGTCGGCGCGGCATTTCAGGGCTCGCTCGAGCTGCTCGAGACATTCGCTTCGCTCGAGGAGGTCGATCTGCCAGAGATGCCATGGGAGGATGTGGCGCGCGTCGTGATCCTCGTGGAGGGAGCCTCGGCCTTCGAAGAGTTCCTCCTTGCCGGCCGGGCAGCAGAACTGACCGCGCCAGAGGACCGCACCGGATTGCTGGAAGGCCTCACGGTCCCGGCGGTGGATTATCTCCGGACGATGCGCATCCGACACATCGGCATGAGGCAGGTCGATGAGCTGCTCAGTCGCTTCGACGCGATCGTCGCTCCGGCGAGCCCATTTGTCGCTCCGCCCATCGACCAGAACTTCAAGGAGTCGTTTTCCCGCTACAGCGGTCCGTCACTCGGTGCGGCTGGGAATCTCTGCGGTTTGCCGTCGATCTCGTTGCCCATTGGCGTCGGAGAGCAAGGCTTGCCAGCGAGTCTGGAAATCATGGGCCGGGCGTGGGACGACGCGAAAGTCATTGCGATAGCGATGCGTTACCAGAACGAAATCGGCTGGTCGCCGGGAGGTGGCACGAGATGAGCACGTCGGCGAAACATGTGGCGGAGGCGTTCATCGATGAACTTCTCCGGCACGACTGGGAATCGGCCTGGTCGATGCTGAGCGAAACCGCCACGATCTTCATATCTGGTCGGAATGTTCTCTCCGGCACCTTTACCTCGCCATCGCACTACCGGCAAACGCAATCCTGGATCTTCCGTGAGCACGATGCCGGTATCGATGTAACCGGCTGCTCCGCATTGCTGATCGATGGAGAAACAGCCGTTGCGCTTGTCCAGGAACGCGCCCACCGCGATCATCAGATGATCGAATACCGGCGAATTTACGTGCTGACCATGCACGCCGGCCAGATCGTCGAGTGGCGCATCGTCGACGAAGATCCCTATGCCCTGGACGCCTTCTGGGAATAGCTGGACGGTCATCCAGATGGCGTGAATCGACGCGCGCCTCCTGGATGACCGTAACCTGCGATCAGGACTGGCTCATCTCATGCACAGCGTGACGAGACACTGCTCGCAACGCAAGACCTCGAACGATTCGGGACCAAAGTGATGGTGCCGGCGTCGGTGTCTCAAGCGCTGCGTACGCATTTGGTTCAACGTGATCTGCTGCGAGATAGTGACGTCGCAATCGCATCTGGATCTGAACTCGTTCAGCCTCGGTGAGGCGAGGGGGAATGACAGGATCGAAGCCAGGCTGCTTCGAGCTTGATCGATCAGTGCTCTTCGGGGAGACGCGGTTCGAGCCAGGTGCAAAGTGAGTGGTGGGGCGCGATGTCATCATGTTGCGTGCTCCTTTGCGTTGCGCGGAAATCCGTACGTCGACGTTGGAGAGA
>JBFWRO010000257.1:0-5142 GCA_050248865.1 Thermomicrobiales bacterium
GCAGCGAAAGCGGCGGCATTGTCCAGGCAACGCTCGACCAGTTGGCGGTAGCCATGCCGTCCATAGGCCCTCAGCGCGCACCACATCGCCAGGCTGCGAAACCGCTGGGAGAAGAATGGTCCATGCCCATCGTAGTTCTTGCCTTCTTCGCCTGCCGGGTCCAGATAGGCCGCGCGCGTGCTGAACGTCTCCAGTAGCAGCCGCTCATCCCGTACGAAGGCAAAGCCGCTGTCATACGGCACGTTCAGCCATTTATGCGCGTCGCAACAAACCGAGTCAGCCCGGTCGATGCCGTCGATGAGGTGGCGGGTGTGCGGTGAAAGCCGGGCATAGAGCCCGAATGCGGCATCGACATGCATCCAGGCTCCACCCGGGTGCGCGGCGCAACGATCGGCGATGCCTTGCAGGTCGTCGAACGCCCCAGTGTTCACTTCGGCGGCATTGGCGATGACGATGACTGGTCCGTCGATGTCGCTCATCGCCGCGTCCAACGCGGCAAGGTCAAGCGCCCCGCCGGGCGCGGGCAATTTGCGGAAGGCGTTGCGACCAAATCCGAGCGTGCTCAGACTCTTGATCGCACTCGAGTGGATTTCTGTGCTGCTGAGCACCGGGATCGGCGGATGCCCGCCAAGACCGTCCGCGGCGGCGTCGAACCCGAGCTGCCGCGACGCCCATTGCCGGGCGACGGCGAGACCGACCAGGTGTGCCATGGTCGCGCCGGTGGTGATCGACCCTGCCCACGTTGGCGGGAGCTCGAAAAGTTCCTTCAGCCAGCGGATCGTCGCGGAATCGGTGTGAGATCCGGCCGGAGATGCGATCCACAAGCCGGCATTCTGGTCGATGGCCGAGGCAAGCCAGTCCGCCGCCAGCGCTGCGGGCGTGGTGCCCCCAATGACGAAGCCAAAGTTGCGAGGACCAGACGATCCGGCAATGCCGGGTTCGGCGCGCCGGATCCAGTCGGCGACGGCCTCCTCAGGAGCGATCCCCTCTTCCGGAAGCGGCCCGGCAAACGCCTCGTCGAGCGCGGATGGCGCCACGTTCGTGCCTGCGCGATGCTCCGGCAATCCCTGCACGTACTCACGCGCCCAACTCCAGACGAAATCGAGTGCCGGTAAGGTCTCCGCAAACGGGTTCGCCAGAGGCTCTGGCTCACGCATGACCGTTCGCTTCGACCATCGCTACTGGCCGCACCGGAGACCCCGTCGCGCCATTGAACTTGAGCGGCATGCAGACGAAAGTAAATGTCCAGCGTTCATCGGCTGCCAGTTGTTCGAGATTGAGATTCTCGATGATGTAAATGCCGGATCGAGCCAGCAGGTAGAGATGTCCGGGCAGCTCACAGCCGGCCACCGGATCGATGAGGCCAATGACATCCCATGCCATGTTGTCGGCGCCAACGGCCATCACCTGCTGCCCCATCAGCCAGAGCGAACAGTCGCCGTCCATTCCAGGACCAGGCAGGTAGGTGTCGACGTCGTTCCAGAACATCCCATTGCCGGTGCGAACGAGCACCACCATTCCCGGCCCGATGTCCACTCCCTGCACGTTCGCGCACGATTTCAGTTCTTCGGCTTTCACGATGTCGCCCGAGACGAGAGCATCGACGCCGCGATAACGGGCGACATCGAGCAGGACGCCGGGCGCGACGATCGGCGCGATCTCTTCCACGCCATTTCTGGAGAAACCCCGGCCGCCCGCCAGTCCCTCTGCGGGAACGCCACCGAACATGGTCATGTTCTCGGACTGGTGCGAGAGTGCGTCGATATGCGTCCCGGCGTGTTCCATCGAAACGATCACCCCTGAAGCGCCGGAGCGAGGTCCATCACGGTAATCCCCATGCCTCCGATGCAGGAAATAGGCATAGCCAGGCATGTGCGACTCATGAATTGGCATTCCCTGAAAACGAGGTTGTTCGAGGTCGTACACGAGCACGCCATGGTTCAGGATCGAGCCAGTGGTCGGACCAGCCATTTTTACGCCTCTCCCTTGTAAAGTAGTGCCGGACCAAATCTGGCGCAGATGATACGATGCGCAAAGATACATCGCTGTGACATGCACGAAGTGATCCTGGAGAGCGTCCGGGGAATTTGACTTTCATGCCTCATGGGGATGACAGCGCGTCGATCCCGGCACGTATGGATAGGCGCGGTGGCCCAACCGTATATGGTCGAGGGCGTCTGGATGCGTCACTATTCCATGATGTCTCAGCCAATCTGTGCGATGGAGGAGCTAACGCCAGTTTTGGTAGAGGTTAAATGATGGGGCGACGTTGGTCTTTACGAACAAAGGCGGTTGCAGCGGCGTCGCTATGCCTCCTCCCCCTGCTGGGGGTCGTGCTGTTCATCCTCGATCAGAGTCTGGAGAACAGTCGCGACCAGGTCTATGAAACCCAGTTCGCGTTTGCAGAGGTCGTAGCGCGTGGCATCACGCAGACCCTGAGTGAGAACCAGGATGTTCTCACGACCGTTTCCTCGGCGCCCAGCATCCGGCAGATGGACGGTTCTGGCGCACAGGAAGTGCTGGCACAGGCCAAAGAGCTGCGTCCGAGCCTGACTGGACTATTTCTCCTCGATCCCAACAAGAAAATCATCGCGTACGCCGGCGGCATCGATCCTCAGGAGTTTTCGGGTCAGTTGGGTTCGGCCGCCGACACGGCGCTGACCGCAGGTGAAACAGCAATTACCGCCAAATTGACCGTCGCGGGCAGCGATGTGAGCGTGATTGCCATGGTCTCGCCGGTGCTCGCCGAGTCCGAATCGACGGAAGATTCTGGTCTCCCGGTGGGCGCGATTGGATCGTTTATTTCGGTCGATCGTCTGCAGCGCTCGTTCTTGCCAGTCACCGGTGATGCGGAGAGCCAGACGAGCGTCGCGCTTGTTTCGCTTCAAGGCGTGGTTGCCGATCAGGGATCGCCAAGCAACGACACGGCGGCCATGATCGAGCATCTGGAGGAGGAAATTGCGGAGTCTGTTGCAGGCAAGCGAACCAGCCTGACCTACTCCGACGCCAATGGCAATGAGCGCCAGGGGGTCCTCCTGCCAGTGGAGTATCCGGGGGCGGCCTGGGCCGTGGCGGTGACCGGTCCATCGCCGACGACGTACGGCCCCAATCAGAACCTGTTGCGAGAGGGGTTGATCGCGCTTGCGGTTGCCTCCGTGATCACGCTGCTGCTGGCGACAATTCTCGGTGAGTTGACCGCCCGCCCAATCCGCAATCTGACCGGGCAGGCGCAGTCGATCGCGGCGGGCAATCTGGAGCAGCCTGTGGAGGTCGTCGGAAGCGGCGAAGTGGCCTCACTGAGCGAGGCTCTCGGCAAGATGGCTTCTCGATTGACGAGTGAGGTTCGTAGCGCGGAATCGGCGCGTACCGATATGGCGTTGCAGAATGATGTCATGCGCGAACTCCTGCGACGCACTGTGCGCACACAGGAAGACGAGCGGAGGCGCATCGCGGCGGACATTCACGACGCGGTTTCGCCCTTGATCACTGGTGCCTTGTATCGCGTCCGTGCACTGCTCCTCTGGGAAAATGGGAGCGCCGATCCGCACACCGCGGCCGAAAGCGGAGCTGCCCAGGAGGGCCTGGCAGCCACCGGCGATCTGCTCGAACAGTCAATGGATGAGCTGCACAACGTCATATTCGCGCTCCGTCCACCGGACCTCGACGATGTCGGAGTCGCCGCGGCAGTCGAGCGTTACGTGCACCAGATCAATCGCACCGGCTTGCCGTGCGAACTGGAGGTGGTGGGAGAGGAGCGACGACTTTCCCCTGAAACGCGGCTCAGCGTCTACCGGATCGTGCAGGAAGCGTTGCACAACTCGTTGCGACATGCCCATGCCGATGAAGCGCTGGTCAAGATCGAGTATCTCGACGACGAGCTCCGCGTGTCGATCAGAGACAACGGTTCGGGGTTCGACCCGGAATCGGCGATCCGTTCCGTTTCTCTCGGATTGCTCAGCATGCAGGAGCGGGCAACGGCGATCGGCGCTGACCTCGACATCATCTCCCGTCCAGGAGCAGGAACCATCGTCATCTTGCGGAGATCATGGCAGAATGACGTCATGGAGCCGCGACAGGAACGAGTAGACGCGATTGTCGAATACCCCGCGGCTGAAAATGGCAGTGATCCGTCTGGCGCGCAGGGTTTGAACGGCGCCTATCAACCGGCTGACCTGTCAGAGGCTCACAACGCGTGATATCAGTACTGCTTGTCGATGACCATCCAGTGGTCGTCGAGGGTGTTCGCAAAGTTCTCGAAGCAACTGACGGAATCTCGGTGACAGGCGTCGCGCACGATGCGCCTGGCGCACTCGACCAGGCCCGGCTGCTCAAGCCGGACGTGATTCTTCTCGATTTGAGAATGCCGGGCGCAAGTGGCGTACAAGCGACTCGCCGTTTACGCGAACAGGGCACCCAGTCGGCGATCATCATTCTGACCTCGTATGGCGATCAGGCCTATGTCCGCCAGGCTCTGGAAGCCGGCGCCGACGGCTATCTGTTGAAAACAACACCTCCCGACCAACTCATTTCCGCGATTCGCAACGCGGTTCGCGGGCGCCGGCAACTGAGCCCGGAGCTGATCGACGCAGTGCTCGAGGATCTTTCTGGCCTGGCGCGGGAACATACGAAGCGTGAGGCCGATCTTTCCGAGGAAGATCGGGAGATCCTGCGCCTGGCCGCCCGGGGATTGACCAATCGCGAAATTGGCCGGGAGCTGGGTCGCAGCGAGATTGCCGTCAAAAAACGGCTCCAGGTGATCTTCACCAAGTTGAGCGCCGTTGACCGCGCTCATGCAGTCGCGGAATCGATGCGACGCGGCTTGATCTGATTTGGTTTCGCGCAAAACGAGTTCAATCGTGCCGTCGGTCGTATCCGAATGGGGCCGTTCAGCGGGTGCTGGGTGCGATATTCTGAATGAAGAGATAGTGGTCAGCCAGCCAGCTATCTCCCGCCTGTTCAAACGGGCGCACTCAATAGAACCAGCCATTCTGTTGAGAGCTTTTCCCTCCTGAGGAGTCGGCCGCGCGGAACCAGCCATCCGCGCGGCCACCTTCGTTTCTGGTCCCATATCGATCTGCAGTGAAATGTGCACCATCAGTCTGCGTGCGGAATCGCGGTACGCTTCGTGCGACTGACCGGCCT
>JBFWRO010000258.1:0-5136 GCA_050248865.1 Thermomicrobiales bacterium
CCAAAGCGTCATATGACGCTCGCTCACCTCTGCATCATGTCGAGCAGCTGTCATGTCCCCTGATTCTCCTGCAGGGACTGGAGGACAAGGTCGTGCCCCCGAACCAGGCTGCGATGATGTTAGACGCTGTGAATGAAAAGGGACTGCCCGTCGCCATGATCCTCTTCGAAGGCGAGCAGCACGGATTTCGGCAGTCGCAGAATATCAAACGGGCTCTGGAAGCCGAGCTCTTTTTCTACGGGCGGGTGCTGGGATTCGAACCGGCCGACGAGCTCGAACCGGTCGACATTCTCAACCTCCCACCCCAAGCGCCCTGAGACTTGCTCGCCCGCCACGGTACTTTGGTCACGAATCGATCAGTCTCGCCCATTTGAGGGGCATTCGGACTGACGTACTGAAGTAGAGTCCCTTCTGGGAATGGGCGATGGGGAGCGGTCCGTGCGCAGCGCCGGTGGAGGGTCTCACCGGCGCGGCGGGGCTGCCAAGTGATACGGCTGAACGAACATGCCTTTCGTTCTTGCGCAGGTCTCGGAATCTGCGGAAGACTACGACTCGGCGACGATCGCGCTTCTGGTGGTTTTCGTCGTCGTTCTCGTCGTGACTGCCGGACTGTTTCTTCGCGACATTCTCTCGCAGGACCAATTCCGTCCGCCCGCGGGACTCCCGTTCAACGAGAGCGACAAGCCCCATGAATATCGTCACGATGTCGTGGAAGCGATCCGGCAAAGAGGAACCGCCGCCGGACACGTTGCATCCAGTGAGCGACCTGCGTGGTTCCAGCATGCCTTGACGGGACAGTCCGCTGCCGCTGCCGAGCAGATTCGCGCGCTACTCACCCTGCTTGTCGACGCCGCCAACCGGGGAGACCTGCGGCAGGGATTTGCCCTCTACACACCTGAACTGCTGGCCAGACAGCAGCAGGCGATGGGATTCGATGCCAGTGCATTCGAGCGCCTGCTACGTTCCCTGCCATCGCCCCCTGCCGTGGCGATCGACATCTCCGCAGTGAAGGATCTGACGCTCGACCCACCCAGCCGGGCAACAGCACTTGTGCAATTCACGGCGATCGATGGCTCAGCCGAATACCTCGAACGCATGCAATTCCAGCACGATTCGACGAGCGACGCCTGGCTCATCGATAGCATCGAGCCCGCCGCCGAGTGATGGGGTGAACCCGGGTGGCGTTGTGGCGGTCCGCTGCGGCGTCAGCCTGCGAGAGCGGCGCACCGGCCTTCAATACCGATCCTAGAAATCCTGTGCCGTGCCGTTGGCAGCGGCGCCTGCCGCTGCCAAGAGCTCATCCTCAGGCACCGTCGGGCCGCTGAGCTCGGGAGAGGTGGCCTTGATACGATCTCGAATTGCCTCGAGCAGATCAGGATTGTGCTTGAGGAACTCTTTGGCATTTTCTCGCCCCTGTCCAAGGCGATCCTCGCCAAAATAGAACCAGGCGCCCTGTTTACGGACGATCTCGAGATCCGTGCCGACATCGAGCACACTGCCGCTGATGGAAATGCCTTCGTTGTACATGATGTCGAACTCTGCCTGCCGGAACGGCGGCGCCACCTTGTTCTTCACAACCTTGACGCGGACGCGAGAACCCACAGAATCCTGTCCGTTCTTGATCGTTTCGATACGGCGAATGTCGAGTCGCGTCGAAGCATAGAATTTGAGGGCGTTGCCGCCGGTGGTCGTTTCCGGGTTTCCGAACATCACACCGATCTTGGAACGAAGCTGATTGATGAAGACCACGGCCGTCTTCGACCTGCTGATAGCGCCGGTCAACTTGCGGAGCGCCTGACTCATCAATCGAGCCTGCAGGCCGACATGCGAGTCGCCCATGTCGCCGTCGATCTCGGCCTTGGGCACAAGTGCGGCCACGGAGTCGATGACGATGACATCGAGTGCGCCGGAGCGAACCAGCGTTTCCACGATCTCCAGCGCCTGTTCGCCGGTGTCCGGTTGAGAAATAAGCAGTTCCTCGAGATTGACGCCGAGCCGCTCGGCATAGCCCGGGTCGAGCGCGTGTTCCGCGTCGACATACGCGGCGATGCCGCCCGCTCTCTGGGCCTCGGCGATCACGTGAAGCGCGAGTGTCGTCTTGCCGGACGATTCGGGCCCATAGATTTCAGTGATGCGCCCCCGGGGAATACCGCCGATGCCCAGGGCCATGTCGAGGGCGATGCTGCTCGTGGAGATCGACTCGACCATCCTGCCATGCGTTTCGCCAAGCTTCATGATCGAGCCTTTGCCAAACTGGCGCTCGATCTGGGAGATAGCCAGCTCGATTGCCCGATCCCGTTCAGTTGCCGACATCACGATGTCCCCTTGTTGCCAGTCGTCCCGGGCTAGTCGAACCACACCGGGAAATAGAATACATGTTCTAAACTGTCAGAATAATACTGCATCGATGCCTGAAGGTCAAACGGAAGTGCGAGAAGCGATCCGCCACCCACGTTCGCCCCTCGCCTCTCCAACCAGCTCATCACCACTTGGAATGGTAACGGCAGGAAGCCCAGGGCGATTCTTCGGCTCACTGGCTTATTTCAGGTGGCCATACTTCGACTTCGGCGATGCCACCCAGCTGAACGTTCTGATCCTCATTGAGGAAGACAAAGCGGATGAATCGCGTCGTTGTATTCAATGGAACAACGCTCCAGTCCCCATCCTGCGTCAACGCGTCGAGATCGATCTCGATCCACTCCTGACCGTCGTTCGAAACATGAACGAGCAGGAGGCCCATCAGGTTTTCGGGACCAGTGAGCCACCTGACCTCTCCGACTGGCAGCTCACCATCGAGATCGAGGGCAAACGAGGCGATTTGCGGAATCTCAGTCCCGGTCGTCACCCAAACTGTGGACAGGTCCTCGTCGACGAGCACATTGCCGTGAGAAGAGCCTTCGGTGCGCTGCACTCTAACAACGGGGTACGGCGCTGGAGAATCCTCTGCTACAGGAGCGGGTTCCTCTTCCACGAGCGCGACGGGTGAAGTCGTCGCCGTCTCGACCGGCGCTGCTGGAGTTTCCAAGGAAATCTCTGTCGCGGTCGGGCTCACCGTCATGTCTATGCCGGCAACAACCGATTCGGATTCCGCTTCCGACGAACTTCCCGGTATTTGCCGGAGATAGAGAGACGCCAGCCAGCCGGTACCGGTTCCCGGACAGGTCAGTTCGTACCAGGTGTAGCCAGTGCCGCTGGCGGGACCGTCAACGACAACGCAGGTCGTGCCAGAAGGCACCACGCCAATGATTGCGTTGTTCGTTCCCGGCCCGATCCGCATGTTCACAGCTGTAGTGGTTCGCACGTTCGTACCTGCTGGCCAGCCTCCGACCGATGTCGAAGTGGCCGGCGGAGAAACCGGCGGAGTGACCGTAGTTCCCGCAACGCCGATTTTCTCGAGATACGCCCCCGCGACCCAGCCCGTGCCGTATCCCGGGGCGGTTATGCGGTACCAGGTGAAATTGCCGCTTACGGTTCCGGTTGTGAGCACTGTGGCCTGCGTGCCGTTCGGCAACACCAGGAGGACACTTCCCCCAGGAGCACTGCGCATATTCAAATTCGCCGTCGTGCGAACAAGGTCGTTCGGAACGAAAACACCCGGCGCGGACGTTGGCGTTCTGGTCGGCGTGCGAGTCGCAGTACTGGTTGCTGACGGGCCGGCTCCCGGTGTGTTTGTCGCGGTTGGATTGACGACACCGATCTTCGTGAGATAGGTCCCGGCAACCCAACCGGTCGGGTAACCGTTCATCATGACCTGGAACCAGATATGGGAACCGTTCGCGATTCCGTTCGAGAGAACAATGCCCTGCGTCCCATTCGGAAGCACACCGATTGGTGAACCGCTGGTTCCAGGAGAGGGCCGGATGTTCAGATTCGCCGTCGTCCGCACCAGGTCGTTGATCTGGAATCCACCGAGGGGCGGTGTTGCCGTGGCCGACGCTGTGGGCGTTCGCGTCGGTGTCGCGGTTTGCGTCCGCGTTGCCGTCGGTGTACTGGTCGCAGTCGCAGTCGGGGTGCGAGTCGGCGTCGCGGTGTGAGTGTTTGTTGCGGTCGGCGGCGCAGGGGTATTCGTCTGCGTCGGGGTTACGGTGTTGGTTGCCGTCGGCGGCACGGGGGTAAGCGTCGGGGTGGATGTCGCGGTCCCAGTCGCCGTCGGGGGAGCCGGGGTATTCGTCTGGGTCGCTGTCGGCGTATTGGTCGCCGTCGGCGGCACGGGAGTGCTCGTGGCGGTCGATGTCGCGGTTGACGTTGCCGTCGGTGGGGCAGGGGTATTGGTCGAGGTCGCGGTCGGCGTGTTGGTGGCCGTTGGCGGCACTGGGGTGTTCGTCGGGGTGGCGGTAGCGGTTGGCGTGTTCGTCGGTGTGCCGGTAGGCGTCGCCGTCGCCGTGCTGGAGGCTGTCGCGGTGGGCGTCGGCGTGCGTGTCGCGGTCGCGGTGGGCGTCGCGGTCCCCGGGGTGCCACCGGGACCCAACATCAGGACCCGCTCAGAAATCCCATCTGGGTCGCCCGTGACCCCAGCCGCCGCTTGAGTAACCGATGCACTTCCCAGCAACCAGGATCGTGCCGAAGCGACGCTCGCTCCCGGGTTTTGCGAGTAGAAGAGCGCCAGTGCCCCGGAGACGTGACCGGTTGCCATGCTGGTGCCCGTTCTCAGAACAAGCGCACCACTCTGATTTACGGAGATGACACAGACACCTGGAGCCATGATGTCCACTGCGGCCCCGAAACTTGACGACTCATAGAAGACATCGTCAAATTCTCCTATTGCACATTGGAATGTGGGTGTCGGTCCCAGTCCTCCTGGTTGCCCGTCGAAATCGGCAAACGCCGACACGGTGATAACTTCAGAGAAGCCCGCCAGCGACCCGGAGGAAACTGTCGATCCGGAGTTTCCAGCGGCAACGACGACTGGTATGCCATGGGAATTGACGACTGTACAGATTGCCTCACGGAGTGGGGCAGCCCCTGGCTGGCCGCAGGGCGTCGAAGAGAGCGACCCCGACGTTATGCTCATATTGACAACATCGATCAGACCAGCGTTGGCAGCGACCCAGTCGAGGCCACATATCAGCCCGGCGAGCGTTCCCCCGCCGGTCGGTCCCAGGACGCTAACCGAATAGATCTAGGCGCCGGGTGCAA
>JBFWRO010000259.1:0-5118 GCA_050248865.1 Thermomicrobiales bacterium
TTTCTTCAGGCGTTTCCAGTTCGGCGACGGCTTCGCTGCCTGCCGTCAGGGCCACATGTGCCTCGGCCAGAGTCGGTCGCATGACGACCCGCTCGCTCGAGGCCAGAATGACCCTCCGTAGCTCGGGGAGCGCGCCGGACTGAGACCGGGCCTGCAAATACAGCGGTTGCGCATAGAGCACGCTTTCACCAACGGGTATGATCAGCAAATTCCCCCTGATCACCTCGGAGCCCGATTGATTCCAGAGACTGATCTGGGACGAGATATCCGGCTCCTGATCGATTCTTGCCGAAATCTGGCTCGGCCCAAAGACCGTCTCCTGGCGCGGGAAGCGATAGACGACGAGAGAGTTGATTCCATCCTCGGTTGCGGTCCCTGCCATCCACGCCGTCATATTCTGGCGATCAGTGTTGCCGCCCGGGATGTATGGCCGAATGAGGGCGTAAGACGGGTTGCTCTCCTCCGGTAGCGTCAGCGTCACGTAATACGGCACCATCCGCGTCGCTTCACCGGTCATGAACTCCTCCGGGACGGCCCATCGGTCCTCCCCGTTGTAGAACGCGGTCGGATCGTCGACATGGAACTGGCTGTACGCTTCCGACTGCAGCTCATACATGCGCTCCGGGTACCGGAAATGTGCCGCCAGCCCCTCAGGCGCCTCACTGACAGGTTTGAATATCTCCCCGTAGGTCCGGTCATACGCCTCAGCAAGAGGATCGTTCGTCGTCGTCCGGTAAAAGTCGACATCTCCGTTGTATGCGTCGACGACCACTTTCACGCTGTTTCTGATGTAGTTGATCCCAGCAAATCGCGTTGCGTTGGGAAAGAGATCACTCGTGGTGTAGGCATCCACTATCCAGAACAGGCGACCATCGTTGATGACCAGATATGGATCGCCATCAAGCGTCAGAAATGGTGCGATCGTGCTGATTCTGCCAGTAATTTCCTGCCTCAACAGGACCTGCGTTTCGTCATTGAACTGATCGGTAAAGAAAACGTTCTGATCGCGCAGGTGAACAGCCAGCAGCGACTTCCCAATGAATCCTCCTACGCCAATCGAACCCCGCGCGTCACCGGTGTAGACATACCCGGTATCCTCGCCTGGCAGAAATGAGATCTCGCCCGAAAATTCCGGTTGGTTCGAGTGAACCGCGACCCAATCCATGTCAGATTCACCGAAGTAGATTTCTGGCCGGGTGACCGAGAACTGGCCTTCTCCGACCGGTGGAATGCGCTGAACCGTAAAAACCGGAAGACCCTGCGGGGACGCTTCGCTCACCGGCGAAACTACGAGCCCATATCCGTGTGTATAGGTAAGATGCGTGTTCGTCCACGTCTGCGAGCCTGAAGGCAAGCCATCGATGACCAGTTCGCGCGCGGAAACCAGCACCTGATCGATCGAAGTCCCATCCTCGTACCGGTCGATATCCACGTCGAGGAACACGTAGTACGGCACGAACGATTCGAGCTGCTGAAACGCTGTTCGGGCGATGCGGTAGTCCCAGAGTCGAATGTTGTTCAGCGTTTCCGGATACTCCGCGAGGGCATCCGCACCAAGTGGTGCAGTGCCGGACAGCTCGCGCTCGGTCACGTCAGTCAGGGCGAACCCCTCGCGAGTCATTGCAATGGTGTTTTCGATGTAGGGCCGTTCACGGCTCAATTCACTCGGCTCGACAAATACCTGCTGGATCAGGGAGGGCAAAAACACCCCAATAACCAGCGAAACGGCGGCCCAGGCCGCGATTGCCAGCAAGAGCGGCTTCACCCGTTGCGTAAAGGCATTGACGAGCAGCAGGCCCCCAACGATCAAAGAGATGACCACCAGAAAGTAATTCACCCATCGCTGCACATTGACATCGGTGAAACCGGCGCCGAACGTGGCCCCGCGAGTCGAATAGACGAGCTGGTAGTTGTTCAGGAGATACCGCAAGCCAATCAGAATCACGATTGTCCCAGCCAGAGCCAGCAAGTGGACGCGCATCTGGCCAGGGGTCTCTCCGAGCCGGTTGATGCGAATCCCGAGTCGGACCATATAGACAACGGTCGTTCCGATCAGCGTGACGAATGCCAGGACGACCAGCGTATCGAGGAGCGAGCTGAGAGCCGGAAGGCGCAGCAAATAGAAACTGATGTCCCGATTGAATACCGGATCCTTGACGCCATAGTCGGGAACAAAACGGGCGAGCTGCCACTGTTCCCATTTTGATCCGGTCGAGAGCCCGAAAAAGACGGCGACAAGCAGTGTCCCAATGGCCAGGACGATCAGCAGCAGCTTGTTCGCGACCTTGGTCGCCGTGCCACGCTGTCCATTTTCACGAGTCCGGCGCAACGCCGCCGCCAGGTTCAGCCCGAACACTGCGCCGCAGATGACCGCCCCCAGCGCGGTGTATGCAATCTGGGCCGAGTAGCGGATCACCAGGCTGTCCCGGTATCCCATGCTGCCGAACCACCACCAGTTGATCCAGAACGAGGCAGTCAGGATCGCCGCCGCGACGATGATCGTCAGGACCAGAATGATGATTGCCAGTCTCTTGAAAACTGGAGGTATGGTGAATCCTCGCACCGTTTCCCTCATCTCGCAGCGCCGGCCGCCAGGTGCCACGTTGTCATGGTACGCTCCATCCGAACGTTCATGCGTTCGTGGGCGTCATCCTACCATCCCCGGAAAACAGCACTGCCGGGAAAGCGTCGTGGAAACCATGTCAACCGGCGGAATCGCCTTTCACAATCTGGCAAGCGGCAGCAGCGCAAACGCGCTCCTCGTCCGCGAACACGGGCTGACCATGCTCGTCGACTGCGGTTTGCCCGTCAGGAAGCTGCAATCGGCGCTGGCCCAGGTCGGGGCAACCCTCGATCAGATCGATCTCGTTTTCATTACTCACGAGCATATCGATCACGTCCGCGCTCTCCCCCAGTTGATGCGAAGAGGTGCAACGGTGATGACCTCGAGAGGCACGGCACGGGCCTTGCGGCTGTCTCCGTCTGAATTCATTCCCGCGGTGAGCGGGCGCCGGCACGATGTTGCAGCGGTCGGGATCACCCCGCGGGCCGTCGCCCACGACGCTTCGGAGCCACTCGGTATCACAGTCGAATTGAGTAATACGGTGATCACGGTGCTGACCGATCTGGGACAAGTTGGCGATGAGCTGATCGATGCCATGTCCGTGTCCAATGTCGTCGTCCTCGAGGCGAATCACGACGTCGATATGCTGCGCTTCGGCCCCTATCCGGCCCATCTGAAGAGACGCGTGCTTTCCGGCGTTGGACATCTGTCGAACGCCGATTGCGGAAAGGCATTGCGTAGCGCCATCGCCCGCTCCACATCGCACGAACGGAAGTTGATCTGGCTGGCGCACCTTTCAGAAACAAACAACCGGCCCTCGACCGCGGCTACCACTGTTCGCCAGCACATCCCGGGAGCGCATGTCACGACGCTGCCTCGTCACGACGTCGTCGACCTTCTCGCCATGAATCACGTCGAATCGCAGTGTTCGCGACCGGTGCAAACGTCGCTATGGATCGATCCCTGATCGCCACGGTCCGGACGTGATTCTTCAACAGGAGAATCTCCGGGTAGATCGGCCAGCAGCCTGGCGGTCCCGTGGTCCATTTCCTGAGAGGAGTCACATCTGTCCACCGTCCTGCTCTTTCACGACCGCCTGGCAACATCCGTCATGTTGTTCATGTTCGCCGTCGGCCTTTGGGGCATCGTCACGTACGTCCGAGGAGGGATGCTCGAAGGCAGCATCAGCGGTGCGCTGGTCATCGGCCAGCTCCTGATCATGGTGCAGGGCGCATTCGGGCTTGCACTCTACATTAAGGGTCCGCGTCCCGACGATCCCGTCCACATCCTCTACGGAATTACTGCTGCGATGGTCATGCCTTTCGTCTACACCTACGCCAGGGACCGTCATCCCCGGCAGTCACTTGTCGTCTTCAGCCTCATCGCGTTGTTCATTGGCGGACTAGCGATCAGGGGCATGACGACCGGTGGCTGAAACCCTGGACTCATCCAGATATGCTCCCCCAACGTAGATTAGTCAGGGAGAACTCCGTCTCGAACCGCGATGTAGCGTGCGACGTCACAGCGGTTTGACCTGACGGTCACACCGTCATTTTTCGTTGACATCCAAAATGCCCGAGCGTACAATCCGACCGTACAGTCCGCAGTGTACGCTCGCAATGGCACGCGTTCACCGCGAAAGGAGTCAGCGTGGAAGGCGGTTCCCGCGATTACCAGCAGGTGGTCGATCAGGCGCTGCAGGTGGTTTACAGCCATCATCATCGGTTGATCAGTCAGCTGCATCCAGAGGCATTCGAGCCACTGTCCCTGGCTCAGCTTCGAGAAGGCCCACTTGGCCGAGATCTCGCAAAACTGGCAATGCTGGCCCGCGGTGAGGTCCGCGAATCCAAAGAGCAGGTGCTTATGGCGATCGACTCGATCGTCCAGTTGCTCTTCTGGCCCGCTGCGTCAGATGATTACACGGTCCCGCGTTCGTTCTGGGATACGGAGCTCGGTCGGATGCTGGCTCTGGCCAAGTTCAAGGCGTTTTCGTCGAATGAGTTGGTCAGCATCGGCAACGCTGTCCAACAACTCAACGTCACCTGTCTGACGATTTACCGATGGATGGACGACCGAACACTCAGCTATGTGCGCGACGATATGAGCGGCCGCACATTCGTTGTCCGGAAGGACATCGAGAACCTCAAACGCGTCGCAGCAGAATTCGGCGCCGCCGAAGCCTCCTGAGACCACATATGACATCACGATGAACGGCAACGCATCAGCGTTGCCGTTGTCGCATTCCCGAGGATCCCCAATTCTCTAGATGTTGTTGTACGCAACGACATGGCCGCCAGAGTAGTAGAAAACCGGCAGCCGCTGCCCGAGTCCTGTCAGCAGCTCGTATGGAATCGTGTCAGCCAGGCTGGCAAGCTCCTCCATGGTTGGCTCCCCGCGGGAACCGTCTCCGACTACGGTGATAACGTCACCATGCCCCGCCAGGCAACTTGCCGTCAGCGCGAAAATGGTTTGATCCATGGATACCCGGCCGATTTCCTGGAGTCGTTCCCCTTGAAATCCCGCCCATGCCCTGCCAGTCAATGATCGTCGGTAGC
>JBFWRO010000260.1:0-5114 GCA_050248865.1 Thermomicrobiales bacterium
GTTTCCCCCCGAGCATCGAGCTAGGCAACATGCGCCTCCCATGCCTTGAACGTCTCTTTGACTTCCTCTCTCCAGGCGGGTACTAGGGACCACCAGTCGATGTGCTCGTCGAGCGCCTCCCACTGTTCCGCACGTTCGGCGGGCGTGGTAGCCGGCTCGACATGCCCGTTCGATCCCTCGGCGGGGAGCGTCACCGGATCGATTTCACTTTCTGAATGCAGGTAGGTGCCCAGAATCGGCCAGAATTTCTCGATGGTTGAGTCGTCGACAAGCTCGGATTCCTTGAACTCACCCGCCGTCGAGAACCGACCCATGAGGTACGCGATATCCTCGGTGTTTGCCCCCTGCCGCCACAGCAGCTTGAGCAGCCGATCGATCGCGGTGGCGATATGGGGATCGTCCTTGCTTACCTGGTTCAGGAGGCCGAAAACATCGTTGCGATATTCCAGCCGGGCATCGGATTCAGCGTAGATCTGACCGAGCCAGCGACCTCGCTCCTCAGGATCGGCGGGCTCCTGGCCTTGATGGAAGCGTCGATAGCACCACAAGGCCTTGATCACATGCATGCCGATGTCACCGGGGTAAGTAGCCTCGGTAACCGGATATCCGGCGTGTGCCAGGATATTGCTGATTGCCATGCCAAGCGCCGTATTGCGCAGATGGCCGATGTGAAACACTTTGTGCGTGTTCGGCTGTGAATGCTCGACCATCACGCGTTCGGAGCGGGCCGGACCCCGCCCGTAGTCGCGGCCCCTAGCGAGAATTGCGCCTATGAGTTCTGAAGCGACGGCATTGGCGTCGTACGTGATATTCACGTAGCCATTGGCGGCCTCCACCTCAGCAAAGCGTCCGCTGGATTCGAGTTGCCCAGCTATGGCGGTCGCGATTTCCTGCGCGCGAACTCTGGCCCGTTCGCTCGTGAGTTTTTTGATGTCCTTCTTGGTTTTGCCGTCCAGCTCGCCGGAGGCGGCCAGTTCCTGTTGCACTACATCGCCCGCGAGCGCGTAACTTACCGATGTTGCCACGCCCCATGTTCCCTCAAAAGGAAGCGGGCGCAGATCAACGGTCGCCCTGCTACTCAGGTCGAGCTTTTCGATCACTTCGCTGATCAGGGCTCTCACCGCGTCATCGCCGCTGGCGATCCCTCGAGGCTCATGTGTAACAGGTCCGTCTTTCATTGGCTTCCCGTCCGTGATCCTTCCTGTATCCGAAACCGAGGTCGCGGTTGCCCCACCACAGTCATGCGTTGGGCAGGCCGCAGGAACTCATGTCATCGGTTTGTTGGTGATGCTGATGGGCGATCAGTCGTTTCCCGGCGCGCTCGGAGAACGCCACAGGAATGTGACCCCGGCCAGGGCGATAACCAGACCTACGATGGCGCCGATAAGCTGTTTCCATCCCAGACCTTCGCCACCGCCGCTCACACCAATCTCGTCGGCCAAAAGCGACATGACCGCGAGGAGAATACCAAGGATGATTGCTGCCACCGAGAGGAACCGGGAGGGTATGGTGGCGTCCCGATCTGTTGCCACACGGAACTCCAGGCGGGAAAGTGCGCTGCTCGTCAGTGTCCGCGAAAATCACCAAATCATCGGAGATTCAGCGGCGCATCGTACGACGCATTCGGAAGCAAGTGTATCATGCGGCGTGCACGAACCGGTCTCTCCTGATGGGGAGAAGGGTGGGGCAAACACACGCGGTAATCGCTGTACCCTACGGGTGCCAATGCGACTGACCCGCGGCTTCGGGACAGCGCAGCATGTCTATTCCGAAGCACGTATAATGCGCGCAATTCAGCCGGTCTCGTGTTTGGGTTGGGATTCAGAGTTCGTAACGTTCAAATGCGCCGCATGACGCGACAACGCATGACATGTGGGTGAACAGAGACTCTTCGGGGAGATCAGTGGGTCGTGCAGCCTGATAAATTGGGGTGTCCGTACAGCGTGGGCGCATGGGAGGCATAATGCAGCGGGGTAGACAACGATCGTCGCGGCGGTCAACTGCGCGGCTGATTCTTCTGCTGATGGCCGTTTTGGTTGTTGGTGGAGCGATCTTTCCGTCCGTTGTCGGTGCTCAGAGTCCGTACAGCACCGTGTCTCCCGTCACGGATCAGGCGAACGATATCCACGACATCTACAAATTGACGTTCTGGCTTGCCTTGATCGTCTTTGTCGGTGTACAGATCGGCATCGTTTACACGGTATTGCGGTACCGGCGGCGACCGGGTGATGAAACGCGTCCCGAGCAGGTTCACGGTCACAAAACCCTCGAAATCGTCTGGACGATCATCCCGGCGATTATTCTGCTTGTCATTTTTATTCCCACGGTTCGCACAATATACGCGCACGCCGATGAGACTGAGTCTCCCGACATGGTGGTCGAGGTCTATGGCAAACAGTGGTGGTGGGAAGTCCATTACCCGGCGGAAGAGGGTGAAGTGGAGGTCGTGACCGCGAACGAGATTCGCGTGCCGCAGGGCAAGCGTGTGGTTTTCCATCTCTACACGAACAACGTCATCCACTCGTTCTGGGTGCCGCAGTTGTCGGGCAAAATGGATCTCATTCCCGGCCATGAGAACAAGCTGGCGATCGATACCGACACGCCGGGGTATTACTTTGGCCAATGCGCCGAGTATTGCGGAGATTCGCACGCTCTGATGCGTTTCAAGGTGATCGTCGAGCCGGAGGAGCAGTTCCTCGCCTGGCAGGAAGCATGGCGAGCAGGTCCGACCCAGGCGTCGGGTGATCTCGCCGGTGGCGATCTTGCCGCGGTGCCCGCTTCCCTCGCTCTTTGCATGACCTGTCATGAGATCAATGGGGTGGAGTCAGTTGCCGGTGGCAATCCCGTTCCGGATTTGCCGGAAGAGCTCGATGCCGCGCGGACATTTGGCCCCAACCTGTCACTCTTCGGCTGTCGCGAGACTCTTGCGTCCGGAACGTTATCGAATTCGACGGAGAACCTCACGGCCTGGCTGCACGATCCGGACAACATCAAGCCCGGGAACTACATGGGCACGGTGATCAAACCGGGATTGCTTAGCGACGAAGATATCCAGGAGATCGTCACCTACCTGGCAAGTCTGGTACCAGAGGGCGGTTGCCCGGAGATTCCGGTACAACCGGGCGTCGATGAGCAAATCCAGGTAGAAGATCCAGACTAAGCCGTCAGGATCAGCGCTGATCCCGGACCTTTTGCGAGAATGCAGACGTAACGCGCGCGGAGTTGCACAGGTAGGAGCAGAACATGGCATCGATTGCCCAGCCTCAGGTCATGGCGCCACCCATTTCCAAGCCAAATACCGGCCTCTGGAGTTGGTTGACCACGATCGATCACAAGCGAATTGGTCTGCTCTATGGCGTTTCTGCGTTCATCTTCCTGTTGCTGGGGGGCGTGGAAGCGCTGATCATCAGGATGCAGCTCTCTCGCCCGAATCTCGACGTCGTGAGTGCCCAGCGATACAACGAGTTGTTCACCATGCACGGCACGACCATGATCTTCCTCGCCGTGATGCCAATGAGTTCGGCATTCTTTAATTACATTGTTCCATTGCAGATCGGCGCGCGTGACGTCGCGTTTCCCCGGTTGAATGCGTTCAGCTACTGGGTATTCCTGGCCGGCGCCATCATCATCAACATGTCCTGGTTCTTCAATGCCGCGCCGAATGCCGGCTGGTATGGCTATGCGCCGCTGACCTCGACAGCCTGGAATCCGGGCCGGAACGTCGATTTCTGGCTAATCGGCTTGCAAGTACTCGGTGTGGCCTCGATGGCGGCGGCCTTTAACTTCGTCATCACCATCATCAACATGCGAGCGCCTGGCATGACGATGATGCGGCTGCCGATCTTCACCTGGGCGACGTTGATTGTCTCGGTGCTGATCGTCATGGCCTTCCCGGCCATTACCGCCGCGCTCATTCTGCTGGGCTTCGACCGGTTTGCTGGAACAGGTTTCTATGAATATGCCGCGGGCGGTGACCCGCTTCTCTGGCAACACCTGTTCTGGGTTTTTGGGCATCCCGAGGTCTACATCCTGATTCTGCCAGCGTTTGGCATCGTCTCTGAGATCATTCCGGTCTTTTCCCGGAAGCCCCTCTTCGGCTACTCGGTGATGGTGTATGCCCTGGCAGCGATTGCCTTTCTTGGGTTCGGCGTCTGGGCGCACCACATGTTCACGGTTGGCATGGGACCCACCGCCAACGCGGTCTTTGCCGGCAGCACAATGCTCATTGCCATCCCCACCGGCGTGAAGATCTTCAACTGGCTGGGGACGATGTACAAGGGCTCGCTGCGATTCACGACAGCGATGCTCTTTGCTGTGGGGCTCGTTTCGCAATTCGTGATTGGTGGCCTATCGGGTGTCATGCACGCCTCACCACCCGTCGACTCGCAACAAAACGACTCCTATTTCATTGTCGCGCATTTCCATTACGTCCTCTTCGGCGGCGCCATCTTCGGATTGCTGGCCGGCATCTACTTCTGGTTCCCCAAGTTTTCCGGCAAGCTGCTCGACGAGAAACTCGGCCAGTTGCACTTCTGGCTGACCTTTGTGGGGTTCAACCTCACGTTCTTCCCGATGCATTTCGTTGGACTGGCCGGTATGCCCCGCCGCTACTTCACCTACTCCGAGGACAGCGGGTGGGGTCCGTGGAACATGGTCATCACGATCGGCGCCTTTATCCTGGCGTTCTCGTTCCTGGTCTTCATCTATAACGTGATGAAGTCGCTGCGATCGGATGTGCGGGCAGGCAACGACCCCTGGGATGCGGCCACTCCCGAGTGGATGATCCATTCACCCCCGCCCGTGTACAACTTCGCCACCATTCCCACGTTCACTCACCGTGACCAGCTCTGGTGGGATAAATATGGCGGACACGATCATCACGGCGGCCCTGCGGCTGCGGCGAGTACCCACGCCGCACCGGCGACCAGCGATCACGACGATCACGCTGCGGACATACACCTGCCAAATCCGTCCTTCTTCCCACTTCTTTCTGCCACCGGCTTTTTCATCGTGGGACTCGGAATGCTGCTGGATAACCCAACTTTGACGATTGGCTTGCTGCATCTCCCGATCCTGGTGCTGATTGGCGGCCTGATCATGGTTGGGGCGATCTA
>JBFWRO010000261.1:0-5109 GCA_050248865.1 Thermomicrobiales bacterium
ATAGGCGCGTTGGTGATGTGCCACTTGCGACCCGTGATCGTGACGGTGTCGGCCCCGTTCGCGATCACCCGGGTGCGGGGGTTGAGCGCGTCGGTACCGCCGTGGTGCTCCGTGACGGCGAAGGCCAGGACTTCCTGCCCCGGGCAGAGCCGGTCGAGATACGTCTCGCGGAGATGTTCAGGGGCGCAACGATCGATGATCCCGAGTCCGAAAACCCCATGGACCGCCACTGAGATCATGAATCCGCCGTCGAGCGTTTCCCGAGTGACGCCCTCGAAGACGGCGGAGAGCCACTCGGCTCCCGACTCGAGACCTCGCTCCCTGCGGGTCGCAGCGGAGAGGACGTTCAGGTCGCCCAGCTCGTTCCAGAGCGCCTGGGGAAACTCGCGGTGTTGCCAGCAGCGGAAAACGTCGGCGGCATGGCGACGTCCCACGGCGCGGAACTGCTCGTAGACCGCGGACCACTCGCCGGATCGTTGCATTATCGGATCCTGACCGGGATTTTCACCGGAAGTTTTCCACTGGAATAATACTCCTAATTGACCTCGATCATTTCGAATTCCGGGAGAGCGCGGCCGGCGAGTCGAACAGCAAAAACACGGGTCATATGCGAGTTCGTCACTTGTACAATCGGCGCATGACAACCGGGAGAGACTGGAGGGATTCTGTGAGCGCACCTGATCTGGCTCTTGTCGGGGCCCGGATTCGCACCCTGGATCCCGAACAGCCTTTCGCTTCGGCGGTGGCGTTGCGCGATGGCGTCATCACTGCAGTCGGCGATGATGCGACGATCAGGGCAGAGTGCGATGGCTCCACCGAGCTTGTCGATGGTTCGGGTCTGCATATCGTGCCGGGGCTGACCGATGCCCACCTTCATCCGTTTTGGGGGGCGGAGGCGACGCAGGGTGTCGACCTTTCTGACGTGTGGACGATCGCGGACCTGAATGCGACCCTGGCGACGGAGCGGGATCGCAGGCAGGGTGAAGGGTGGATCACGGGCTGGGGATTGCACTTCGAGCCATTTCTGGCGACCGGTATCCGCGGTGACGTGTTCGCCGACGCGGTCGGTTCGACGCCGACGCTGCTGGGCTTTTTCGATGGCCATACCGCGGTGGCAAATCAGGCGGCGCTCGACCGGTCCGGAATCGATGGTCCCCGCCAGTTCGACGAGCTTGCCGCCATCGTCTGCGATGCCGAGGGCCGACCGACTGGAGAACTGCAGGAATCGGCGGCAATGCAGCTGGTGCGCGACGCGATTCCCCATCCTTCTGATGAGGAACGGTACGGGTGGTACGTCGAAGCGATACGCCGTATGAACGCGGTCGGGCTGACGGCCATTCACGGCATGGACGGCGAGCCGGCGACCTTCGAGCTGCTGCGTCATCTGGAGGCGCGGGGCGATCTGACTATCCGGATGACGATGCCGCTGTGGCAGAAACCGGAAATGACCCTCGACGAAATGCGCGACCAGCTGCGGTTTCGAAAGGAGAAGGGCCGCAGGTGGCGCGGGGGGACGGCGAAATTCTTCATCGACGGGGTGATCGAATCGGGAACGGCATGGCTGGTCGAAGCGGATCTCAAAGGTGACGGGCTTCATCCCTTCTGGCCGGACCCGGAGAAATACCAGAAAGCCGTAAAGACCTTCGCTGAAGCCGGCTTCCAGTGCATTACGCATGCCGTCGGAGACAGGGCAGTACGGTGCGCGCTGGATGCGTATCAGGCAGCGGGCGTGGCGCCGGGTGTGCGGCACCGCATCGAGCATATCGAGCAGCTGACCGACGAGGATTTGCCGCGGTTTGCCGAGCTCGGTGTGGTCGCGTCGATGCAACCCCTGCATATGCATGCGTTCGAGCCAGACGTGTCGGACGAATGGCAATCACGGTTCGAGCCGGATCGCCTGGCGAAAACGTTCAGAACTGGAGATTTGAAACGCTCGGGCGCGGTGATCGCGCTTGGGTCGGACTGGATGGTCGCCCCCTTCGATCCGCGCCTGGGGATGGCCTGGGCGCGGTTGCGGCGGCGGCCCGGTCATCCGGAACGACCGCCGGTTATTGCCGGGCAGGCGTTATCGGCGATCGACGTGCTGGAGGGGTATACGACGCTGCCCGCGTACACCCTGTCTGAGGAATCGATTGCTGGTCGCATCGCACCGGGATTCCGGGCAGATCTGACCGCATTCGCGGCAGATCCCGTGGATACCGATGCGGACGAGCTTATCGAGTTGCCGGTGCTGATGACCGTCGTCGATGGGCAGATTGTCTACAGGGCGAATGGATGACTCAGAGCCAGTCGGTGCCGGCCGAGGCCGGAAAACCCCTCGCTGGCAGGCCGAGTCGCCAGTGAGCGGTGCATGTTCTCGCGTAAACGCTCTAGTTCCCGGCGAGGATCAGGGCCTTGGCTCGATCGAATTCGTCATCGCTAAGCAATCCCTGTGCTTTCAGGTCGGCAATCTGCTGGAGGCTGGTGGAGAGTTGACGCGGGAACGGCGCATCATATGCGCTTGAAGCAGCCTCCAGCATGGCGAGCGGTACCGATTTGGCGCGGCGAATGAGGACCACACCGGCCACAGTGATGGTGAGCAGCACCACGATCCAGCCGGGGTCGGTCCAGTTCCGCAGGAGGAGCACAGCCGTGGCGATAGCCAACCAGATCCCGGCTGCGGCAAGACGATTGGTGGCAATGGCGGTTTCGATCTTGCCCAGCAGCGGCCAGCGTGCGGAGATGGTGCGGCTGGTTTCACCCTCCTCCTCGATGGTGACATTGCCCCGAAACGCCAGATAGACAATCCCGGCAATGATGAGGCCGCCGAGTCCCAGGAGTCGTAAAGCCAGGCGCAGATAGTTGGTGAGAATATCGAACGTCGCCATGGCTGCGGACCGGTCGACAGACTCGCTGAGACCGCGCAGGTAAAACCAGCGCATGAGGAGCAGGAAGAGCAACACGGCGAGCATCGAGATCGCCAGCCCGAGACCGGCCACGAAGATGGCGCCCACCCGGTTGGGAGCAAGGAGAATGTATCCGATCAGCGATGCGAGGGCGACGATAGTGAGGATAATGGCCAGCTCATCCAGGATCTTGGTGAACGTCTGCATATCCTTGAGGGCGGAGGACTCGAAAATAACGAAGCGGAGGGCGTCCTGGGGGAGACTGACTGGAATCCCTCTGGCGGCAAGATCGTCCACGACCGCCAGAGCGACAGGCGTGAGATCGACGGAGATCTGTCCATTTGAGGAGTCGAGGAAGGGAGAGTCGGTACCTTCCATGAGCGCAACGAAGCCATGATGAGACGCGCGGGCGGTCGTGTCCCAGAGGGAGGGAAAACGGGACGAGTGAACAAAATTGGAGACGAACGTATCGGTGGCCGTTGCGGCGATAGCGGGGAAAATGGCGCCAATCACGCCATCGTTGTCGCCGACAATGTCGCTGGAGACCACACTGGCGGTAATGCCGCGGGAGAGCTGATTGGCCAGGGCGTCCTGAAACGCCGCATTGTCTCCGAGTGGGGAGATCGTGCGCACGAAGCGATCGGTGTCGAGAAGCTGGTTTCGCGCCCAGACCGCGGGGACGGCCAGTCCGGCGCTGACCATGAAGATCACCAGCAGCAGAGCGGCGAGCGGCGCTCGCCATCGAGCCACAGACGGAGCGGCCTGAACGAATGGCCCTGTTGGCGGCGAACCAGCGGGAGAGGTGCTGTCATCTGGCGAGGAAAGGCTGACCATTTCGCGCATATTTCCCTGATTGCACGTCGCTGCGTGGCGAGTGGCGATGATTCGCAGTGTATCAGCGAAGGTTCGCCCTGGGACTTCGCCAAAAGCGGTAGTTTGTGGTCCCATGACCGAAGAAGAGGGTGGTGAGACTGGTGAGGACAGAGGGTGAGACCCGGAACACCTCGGTGCTGGTCACCGACTACGCGTGGCCGTCTCTCGACATCGAACGAGGCATCCTGGAACCGGCCGGCATCGAAATCGTCCTGGCCGAGCGAGGAGATGAGGACGAGCTGGCGCTGCTTGCTCGTGGGGTCGATGCCATTCTCTCGTGCTGGAAGCCGATCTCGGCGAGCGTGCTCGACAGCGCCGAACGCTGCCAGCTGATCTCGAAATTTGGAACAGGGGTCGACAACATCGATGTCGAGCGAGCGACGGAACTGGGGATCCTCATCTGCAACGTCCCGGATTTCTGTATCGACGAGGTTTCCGATCATGCGATGGCGTTGCTGCTGGCCGCGGCCAGGCGGATCGTGCCATTCGATGCAGAGGTTCGTCAGGGGGTGTGGCAACCGCGGCGGGGACAGGCTTTGCAGCGAGTGCGGGGGCGAACGCTGGGGGTGGTGGGATATGGCTCGATCGCCCGCGCGTTGATTCCGAAGGCGCGGGTGTTTGGACTGGAAGTGATCGTGTTTTCGCCGAGAATCCAGTCTGGCCCAATCGAGACCGGCGTGGTGGCCACGAATTCGCTGCACGAGATGCTGGACGTCGCCGATTTCGTGTCGATTCACGCGCCGGCGACGGCGGAGACACGAAGGATGTTCGATGCGGCGGCATTTGCGGCGATGAAGGAAGGGGCATGGCTGATCAACACTTCGCGGGGGGCGCTGGTCGATGAGGACGCGTTGATCGAGGCCCTGCAGTCGGGAAGATTGGGCGGGGCGGCCCTCGATGTGCTGGCCCAGGAACCGCCCGACCCTGCCAATCCACTGCTGCAGATGGCGAATGTAGTGCTCACGCCTCATGCGGCGTTTGCGTCGCAACAGGCGATCGAGGATTTGCAGCGGCGGGCGGCAGAGGCGGTCGTGCAGGTGATGAATGGCGAATTACCCCAGAACATCGTCAATCCGGAGGTGGTGGCCTCGAGCGCACTGCGATTTCGCCGAGTCCTGTGATTGTGCAGAGCGCAGCGATTGGAGCGACGCCGATCGGCGATCGTCCGGCAGCGTCGGGCGTGACTGGATCGAGGCGATGTGCCCGGAGACGGGCACTCCGTCACTCGGCGAGGCGACTCGCTGGGCGAAGGCGATGGCTGGCGCTTCGTCCTTGCGGTGGAGTGCGCGTGCGAGCTGTTTTCGAATCGCAGTCATTTGGTTCCTCATTTCCTGACAAAAGCCCCGGCTTT
>JBFWRO010000262.1:0-5105 GCA_050248865.1 Thermomicrobiales bacterium
CCCAGAGCTTGCTTCGCCGACCGTTTCCTACCTCGGGCCCCTGACGGAAGTTCGGGTCGATGACGAATACACCGCCACCTATGTCTACAGCGAGCCGTTCGTGCCGATGTTCGTCGGGCTGGGCTATTCCTACTGCGCGCCGATCAGCATGGCGGCGGTCGAGGAACATGGCGATCAGTACGGTCGCAATCCGGTTGGGACCGGTCCATACAAGTTCGTCGAGTGGACAGCGGACGACACGATTGTGCTGGAGATCAACCCCGAGCACACGTGGTCCACGACGTTCTACGAGACACAGCAGGCGCCGATGATCGAGCGTGCCGAATTCGTGGTGATTCCGGAAGACGCCACTCGCCTCGCCGCCCTGGAGGCGGGCGAAGTCGATGTGGTGGCCGGGACTGACGCCGTGCCGCTGGATAAGGTCAACGCACTCTCCGAGACCCCTGGCCTGACCGTCTATCAGCGGCCGATGGTGGGCGTCTACTACGCCTACTTCAATCAGTTGATCGAGCCATTCAATGATGTTCGGGTCCGACAGGCGATCCAGCATGCGGTCGATCTGGAGTCGATCGTCGGTCTGGTGCTGGACGGCCTGGGAGCCCCGGCAACCAGCACGCTGGCATCGGCTTTCGCTTCCACCTACAACCCGGATATCCCACAGTACGCCTACGATCCCGAAGCTGCTGCGGCGCTTCTCGAAGAGGCCGGATATGCCGATGGTTTCGAGTTTACTTACCTGAACATCTCCTCGCCGGTGTATCAGCGGGTGGCGGAGGTTATTCAGGAGAACCTTTCGGCCGTCAACATCACGATGAATGTTGAGTCCTACACGGTCGCGGAGTTGATCCCCAAGGCCAACACCGACGAATACGGGATGACCTTCTTCTATTACACCTACAGCGATCCGGACATCCTGCATTTGATTCTGCGGACGGGAGGCCCATTCGACTGGTGCAATCACGGCGATGCCGAATTCGACGGCTGGCTCGATGAGCAGCGCGTCACCGTTGACACAGAGGCTCGCAAGGAGATTCTGTTCAACATTCAGCAGCGTGCAAACGAGAATGCCCTCGTGCTGCTGCTTTGGGAAGGCATCTACGCTGCGGCCATGCAGGAGAAGGTCCAGGGTCTGGCCATCGATCTGGTCGGATTCATCCACCTGCAGGAGATGTCGATAGCGGAGTAGCGTGTCGAGGATGTCATCCTGAGCGGAGCGAAGGATCTCCTTCGTCGAGTGCCGTCCAGCACGAGACGTTCATTTGCAAGAGTGCCGCTGCGGCGGGAGATTCTTCACTTCGTTCAGCATGACGGTGAGCGCTCGTGACTCATGTGGAGCACGGGCTGACTCGCAGACCCGCCGACTCACTCTCTCGCAATCCTTTCTATGGGCGCATTCCTCCTGCGACGCATCATCCACATGGCGGCCGTGCTGGCCGCCGTGCTGGTCATCGTGTCTCTTTTGTTGCGGCTCATTCCGGGCGACCCGGTCGACGCGATGATGTCCGGCAACCCGGGCATGACGCAGGAAAACATGGACATGGTCCGGGACCAGCTTGGGCTGAACGATCCCATCGCCGAACAGATCTGGACCTATGCCAGTGGCGTGCTACAGGGGGATCTGGGCAACTCTCTACGTTTTCGTACTCCCGTGCTGCCGCTGATCACGGAAAAACTGGGTCCGACGATCGAGCTGACCGGATTTGCCCTGATCATCGCCATCCTGATCGCATTGCCGCTGGGGATGATCACGGCATTGCATCGCGACCGGCCGGCCGACTACATCGGCTCGATCATCGCGGTGCTGGGTATTTCCATACCGGCCTTTCTGCTTGGCATTCTCTTCATTCTCCTGTTTGCCATCGAATGGCGAATTCTTCCGCCCGCCGGGTATGGCGGATCGATTACGGACAGCATCAGAGCGATCATCACCGATGGCGACTTCGGACCATTGAAGGAAAGCCTGCGCTATCTCTTTTTACCCGGCCTGACCCTCGGGATCTCCATCGCGGCGTACAACGCTCGCATGGTTCGTTCCTCGATGGTCGAAGTGCTGCGGCAGGATTACATTCGGGCAGCCCGGGCCAAAGGACTGAAACATTCCACCGTTGTGGTGAAGCACGCCTTCCGCAACGCGCTCATTCCGGTGATAACGATTCTTGGTTTGCAGATGGGCTATCTCCTGAGTGGCGCGTTCGTTATCGAAAATGTCTTCGCCTGGCCGGGCATCGGTCGTTTTTCGGTGCAGGCGCTCCAGTGGCGGGATTACCCGACGATTCAGGGTGTGGTGATGATCACCGCGCTGATCTTCCTGCTCATCAATCTTCTGGTCGACGTGCTCTATGCCGTTATCGACCCACGGATTCGCGTCCATTGAGTGCCGAGGCGACGATGCGACAGGAGGACGAGACGGCAAGCTATCAGACCCGCCGCCACATTCTGCATATTGGAGACCTGCCGATTCCAAACGAGAGATCCCTCGGCTGCGCTCGGGATGACGCCGCATTTGGAATCGCACGAGGTGACGTCGTCCTCGTAGCTGCAGACTCCGATGTCTGTCAATTCGGAATTGCGAGATGACTGACGCCCAGTCCGTATATGTCACTGCCAACGAGGCAGCCACGACCTTCGTCGTGCCTGCGTCGCCAACAGGGTGGAGACGGCTTCTTCGCGAGCTACGGCGCAGCATCAAGGGAATGACCGGCGCGATTCTGGTGGGATTGGCGATTCTCGCAGCGCTCATCGCTCCGTATGCCGCTCCGCACGATCCGACCGACCAGGCGGTGCGGGGACGGTTCGCGGAGCCATTCTTCATCGACTCCAGCACCGACTACCCGCTGGGAGGAGACAACCTGGGGCGGGACATCTTCAGCCGGGTGCTGCATGGGGCGAGGGCCTCGCTGGCGATCGGCTTTCTGGTCACGATTGTCGCGGCAACCATCGGTTCCGTCCTGGGTGCGATCGCCGGATTCAGAGGGGGGATCATCGACACGATCGTCATGCGCACGGTCGATTTGCAACTGTCGATCCCGTTTATTTTGCTGGCGATGATCGTGCTCGCGGTTCTCGGGCCCGGATTCTGGAGTGTCTTCGTTGCCCTCTCGCTGGCGCTGTGGGTGAACTATGCCCGCCTCGTGCGGGGAGAGACATTGCGCATCCGGGAGATGGAGTACGTCCTCTCCGCCAAAACGATCGGCGTCAGCGAGCGTCGCCTGATGACGCGGCATATCCTGCCGAATATGCTGCACTCGATTCTGGTGCTGGCGACGCTCGATATGGCCTTCGTGATCATTTTCGAAGCGTCATTGACCTTTCTCGGTCTGGGAATCCAGCCACCGACGCCGACATGGGGATACATGCTCAGTGAAGGTCGCAACTATCTGCAGGAAAGCCCGTGGATGACGGTCTTCCCCGGCGGGGCGATCATTTTGACGGTGGTGGGCATCAATCTGCTGGGCGACTGGCTGCGGGATACATTCGATCCAAGCTTGAGGAATCGATGATTGGGCAATATGAAATAGGCAAAAGGCAAAAGGCAAAAGGCAATAGGCAATAGGCAATAGGCAATAGGCAATAAGCGATGGGCAAAAGGCGATGGGCAGTGGGCGATAGACGAGTCGAATTGGGGACAAGGGCATGAATGATGTGATCGCTGCTGCACTCGGTGAAATCGACGCAATGCGGGACGATATCCTGGAAACGTTGTCGACGGTTGTTCGCATTCCGAGCGTTACGCCGAAATACCCGGGTCTGGATTACGATGAAACCGTAGGTGGTGAATCCCGGGCCAATGAGGCGTTGTTGGCAACCTGGGAAGCCGCCGGATGCGAGATCGACATGTGGGCGGAGGAGCCTGGTCGCGACAACCTCGTCGGTGTCGTGAAAGGATCCGGGGGCGGACGGTCGCTGATATTCAATGGACATATCGACACGGTTCCCTCGGGTGATCCGGCGACCTGGGATGGCGGCGATCCGTGGAGCGGACGCATCGCCGATGGCAGGCTCTTTGGTCTCGGCGCCACCGACATGAAGGCAGGCATCGTGGCGATGGCCAAGGCCGCCGAAGCGTTGCAACGCGCCGGGATTGCGTTGCGAGGCGACTTGATCCTGGAAAGCGTCGTCGGCGAGGAGTCGATGGACCACGAGCGAGGCGTCACAGCAACGGTGCGACGTGGGTATACGGCTGATGCGGCGATCGTCACCGAGCCGACGGGGTTCAGCGGGCCGATGGCGATCGCACCCTGCTCGGCAGGCGTTTTCTGGCTGCGGGTGGTGGTCCCCGGCAAGGCGACGCACACGATGGTGAGAGGGAATCTGATCTGGCCGGGTGGGCAGGGAGAACGCTATGGCGTCAACGCGGTCGACAAGGGTTTCTTCGTTTATGAAGCGATGAAGAAGCTCGAAGCGGATTGGGGCATATCCAAAAACCACCCGCTTTTTCCGCCCGGACACTTCAATCTCGGCGTAAACCTGCTTTCCGGTCATCCGCCAGGGCCAAGAGTGCCCTTCATCGTGCCTCATGAGTGCGTGCTCGATTACATCGTGATCTACCGCCCGAACGATGATCCCGATGGGATCAAGACGGAAGTGGAGGAGTACCTCAACCGGGTTTTCGATCTCGACCCCTGGTTGCGTGTCCACCGGCCGACGATGGAATGGCCTCACCAATGGCCGGCATACGACACCGCGGTCGATCATCCGATCTGCGCGACGGTGGCATCGTCCCACCAGCGAGCGCTCGATCGAGAAGCGCCCTGGGAAGGGTTCCCGGCGGTCGATGACGCCACCTACCTGCAACGCGGCGGCATTCCGTCGATCAGTTTTGGTCCCGGCAATGTCATGGACGCGCATACGGTCAACGAGTCGGTTTCCTGTGACGAAGTCATCGACGCGACGAAGGTCTATGCGGCGACGGCGATTCAATGGTGCGGGGTGTAGGCAATGGGCAATGGGCACTGGGCACTGGGCACTGGGCACTGGGCAAAGGGCAAAGGGCACTGGGCAGATGGCATTGGGCAATGGGCAAATGGCAAGGGGCAAAGGGCAAAGGGCAAAGGGCACTGGGCAATGGGCAAGAGGCAATGGGCAAAGGGCATTGGGCAATGGGC
>JBFWRO010000263.1:0-5096 GCA_050248865.1 Thermomicrobiales bacterium
AAGGACTGACGCTGTCGGGCATTCCGTAGTCGCGGGCCGGAGGGCTGTTCCCGGTGCGGTAGACTTCCCAGTCGTCGTTCCAGCCAGGTCTGAAGCACGCTTCGTTGTCGTCGGCGGATTGCCCAAACATCGCGGAGTTGAGTTGTTTCTCACCGATCATGACCGTGAGGGAAGTGCCATCCAGGATGTCGGGGATTCGACAGGCCCGGCACCCAGGAGGGCGAGTCACGATCCCGTTGGCTCCATCCGGGAAAGTGCCGGCGTTGCCAGCGTAATCGACCTTGTTTTTGCCGTTGTACAGGACGGCGTGGCGACGCGAGGGACAGTAAAAGATTTTGACGGGGGTGGAATCCAGGGTGCCAACCGTTGGGTTGCGATACAGGGTTTCCTGTTCGATGAAGGGGAGAATTTGATAGCACCAGGACCACTGGGCGCGGTTGTCCGGCTGGGCGTGGGAGACGCCAACGTCATTGGTGCCACCATGCGGAAAGGCGCCAAACTGAGCGTGGTGCTTTTGGAACCCCTGGGCGATCTGTTTGAGATTGTTGGCGCACTGTGCCCGTGCGGCGTTCTCGCGGACCTTCTGAACAGCGGGCAAAAGCAGCCCAGCCAGCACCGCTAGAATGGCAATCACGATCAGCAGTTCGGTCAGCGTAAACGCCGGCCGGTGAACCAGGCGAGCATGGCGCACGGTTCGTCCCTGTGGTGAAGGAGCGGTCAGAACTTTGGGAAAATCTAATGAGGAATAATGAGAATATATCGAATGGTGCGGCTGAGTGTCCAGAAGAATTGCCGGGAAAATGTTCGCGAGGGTACAGTCACCATCCTTGGGTCGCGCGAACAGTCTCGCGCCATCCCACCTGTTCCGCTCAAAATGCTACAATACATCGCTCGGCGGCGGCATCGGCCTGATGGGCAGCGGACAATTTTTCAGGCCGCTCCGCCTCGTACTCGGGAGCGTCGATGTTCCTTTCCTGGCTCTGCTTTCCGCGCGATCGTCGCGCGGACATTCACCGAACGCGCCCCCTGTGTCCTGAACCCCTCGAAGATCGCACCCTGCCGGCCACTTTGTTGCCTGGCTTCAGTGAGTCCGTCTTCGCCTCTGGCTTGACGCAGCCCACCACGATGGCCTTCGCACCGGATTCGCGGCTCTTCGTCGCCGAAAAGGGTGGCAATGTGCGCGTGATCCAGAATGGACAACTGCTGCCCACTCCCTTCCTCACCCTGAGCGTCAACAGCGCCAGCGAACGAGGCCTGAACGGTCTGGCGTTCGACCCGGACTTCAGCACCAATGGCTTCGTCTACGTCTACTACACGACCAATGAATCGACCCCGGTAAATCGCCTCAGTCGGTTCACGGTCAGTGCCGGCAATCCCAACCTGGCCGATCCGAACAGCGAACTTGTCCTGCTCGACGACATCGCCTCCACCCAGGGCAACCACAATGGAGGAGCGCTGCACTTCGGCAAGGATGGGATGCTCTACGTCGGCGTCGGCGAGGCAGGTGTTCCGTCCAATTCCCAGACGCTGGCAAATCTGTCGGGCAAGATCCTCCGTATCAACCCCGACGGCGGGTTGGGGAACCTCATCCCTCCCGATAACCCCTTCGTCAACACTCCAGGCGCAAGAGGTGAAATCTTCGCTCTGGGCTACCGCAATCCATTCACGTTCGCGGTCGATCCGGTCACCGGGCGAATCTTCGTCAACGACGTCGGCAGCAATGTGTTCGAGGAGATCGACAATCTGGTCGCAGGCGGGAACTTCGGCTGGCCCAACGCCGAGGGTTTCAGTGACAATCCCACCTTCATCAATCCCGTCCGTGCCTATCCGCACGGCGACGGAGCGTCCATCGCCGGAGGCGTCTTCTCGCGAAACAATCAATACCCGAGCGTCTTGCAGGACGGCTATTTCTTCTCCGATTTCATCCAGGGCTTTATTCGCTATCTCAAGCCCAACGGCGAGGTTGTCGATTTCGCCACGGGCGTGGACAACCCGGTGGATCTGGACTTCGGCCCCGATGGCCAACTGTATGTGCTCTCGCTCTCGACCGGGTCGGTAATTCGCCTGGCAGCGATGCCCGGTGTGGGCGAGTCGCGGATCATCGCCGTGCCCTCGCAGGGAGTCGGCCAGGTGCGTGTCTTCGACGCATCTGGCGGATTGCGTCAGAACTTCAATCCCTATCCTGGCTACCTGGGCAGCGTGCGCGTGGCGACGGGAGATGTCAACGGTGACGGCTTCGAGGATTACGTGACGGCCACGGGAGGCGGTGTCAGCGCGCACGTCAAGATTCTGGATGGAGTGGCGCTGGCGGAACTGGCGAGTTTCTTTGCCTACAACACGGGCTATCTGGGCGGCATCGAGGTGGCGGTGGGCGACATCGACGGCGACGGCCTGGCTGATGTGGTCACCGGCACCGACAGCAGCGCTCCGCACGTGAAGGCGTTCACCCTCAAGAACGGGGTGCTGACGGAGGTGCGCAGTTTCTTTGCCTTCGATCCGGGTTTCGCGGGTGGAGTGCGAGTTGCGGCGGGGGACGTGAACGGTGACGGCAAGGCCGACCTGATCGTTGCAGCGGGTGTGGGCGGAGGCGGGCATGTCAAGGTGTTCGACGCCGTGTCGCTTTCGGAACTGGCGAGTTTCCTGGCCTATGGCGGCGCGACGCTGCCACAGGGTATCTGGGTCGGTGCCGGTGATGTGGATGGCGATGGCTTCGACGAGGTCCTGACGGGCACCGGGGCGGGGACCTTGCCACACGTCAAGGCGTTCGGCATTCCGTCGCTGGCGGAAAAGTCGAGCTTTTATGCGTTCGGTACCTTCGTGGGAGGAGTGCGAGTCGCCGCCACGGATGCGAACAAGGATGGCCGCGACGACATCATCGCAGGGGTGTCCACGGGACCGCCGCACGTCCGGGTGATCGATGGTCAGACGGAGGGGGAACTGGCGAGTTTCTTCGCCTTCGATCCGGCGTTGATGACGGGGGTATTCGTCGCGGGCGTCTGAAAAGGTCACAGACCGAAGCGGGGAGCGAGGCAGAAAAAAGAGGTTGAACCACAGAGTTGCTGGGTCATGAAGATGACCCCCAGCGGAAGGAACAGGGACGAGCGGATCGCTATCCTCACTGTTGTGCAGTGAGCAGAAAGTCCGGTCGTTCCCTGGTGCCTTCTGCCCGTCACAGAGTTTGGACTGGGAAGGCCTTGCGGCCTCTGCGCTGGTGAGCGTCAGCGCGTCTTATCCACATGCTGGCGCATCCCGTTTGGAAGACTGCTGTTTTACCCGCCGCCTTCCCCGCTCGCTGCCTGTCCCTTTCCACCGGAGGCAGCTCATGGCTCATTGTATCTGCGCCGTCTGGCTTGCCCTCCTCGTTTTCGAGGTTGCCATGCCACTCCGCAAAGCCCGCTCTCGTCCCCCGTCCTCTTCCCGACTGTCCGCCCTTGATGTTTTGCACCCCGACGCCGCCGGCATCGACATTGGCAGTGACTTCCACGTCGTCGCCGTCACTTCCCCGGACGGACAGTCCGTCGAAGTCCGTTCTTTCGGCGCTTGCACCGCCGACCTTGTCGCCCTGGCCGACTGGCTGGTCCAGCACAGCGTCAAGACTGTGGCCATGGAATCCACTGGCGTCTACTGGATTCCCCTTTACGACTTGCTCGAGAGCAGAGGCTTTTCCGTCCTGCTGGTTGATCCTCGCCAGATCCAGCGTGCTCCGGGACGCCCCAAGACCGATACCCACGATGCGCAGTGGATTCGCCGACTGCACAGTCTGGGTCTGCTCAGCGCTGCCTTCCGGCCCGAGGAAAGCATCCGGGTGCTGCGTTGCTATCTGCGACAACGTGCCAACCTGGTCCGTTACGCTGGCCAACACATCCAGCACATGCAAAAGGCTCTGGAGCAGATGAACGTCAAACTGACCGAAACCGTCAGCGACATCACGGGCAAGACGGGCATGAACATCATCAAGGCCATCCTGAACGGCCAGCGCGACCCGGCCGCGCTGGCGGCCTTGCGTGACCCGCGTTGCAAGCAAGACGCCGAGCAGATCGCCCGGGCGTTGCAAGGCAGTTGGCGGGCAGAACACCTCTTCGAGTTGAAGCAGGCGGTCGAACTGTACGAGTTCTACCACCGCCAGATTGACGCCTGCGACCGGCAGATCGAAGAACACCTCAAGGGTCTACAAGACGCCAACGCAGGCGATCCGCCCGCGCCAAAGAAAGTCAGGCCGAAGCGGAAGACGAACAGTCCGAGGTTCGACGCGCGGGGCCAGTTGTATCGGGTGGCAGGGGTGGATCTGACGGCGATCGAAGGGATCGAGGAAGCGACGGCTTTGGTACTGATAAGCGAGATAGGCACGGACATGAGGAAATGGCCAAGCAGCAAGCAATTCTGCTCGTGGCTGGGGTTGTGTCCGCAGGTGAAACAATCGGCGGGGAAGGTGCTGTCGAGTAAGGTGCGGGCAGGGCCAAATCGAGCAGCGCAGGCGTTGCGGATGGCGGCGAATAGTTTGCAATCGAGCAAGAGCGCGCTGGGGGCGTTCTTCAGGCGAATAGCGGCACGAGCAGGACGAGCCAAGGCAGTGACGGCGACGGCGCACAAGTTGGGACGACTGGTGTACGCCTTGTTGAAGCACGGCCAGGAGTACGTGGCGAAAGGGCAACAGGAGTACGAGGAGCACTACCGCGAGCGAATGGTGAGGAGTCTCACGCGCAAGGCAGAGGAGTTGGGCTACGAACTCAAGGCGAAGGAGGCGAGCCAGGCGTAGACTTGAACTGCCGCAGTGAGTTTCCCTTGCCAGTAGCGGCGATCTTGTGCCGCTCCGGATTGCTTTGCGCGCCGGACAGACCCAAGATCGCCCTTTCACTACGATGTTCCTTGGAAGAACACAGAGAAGAGATAGAAGAGTTGTCATCTCGCTGATAACTAACAGCTATGAGCTAACAGCTAATAATGGACTTTGCTTCGCTACTTTGTTTTCTCTGTGCGCTCTGTGTTCTCTGTGGTTCAACCTCTTCTCCGCTTCGAGCAGCCACATCATTCCGCAGGGCGCGTGTCGGGAGGAAGTGGGCCAGAGGAAGCGGTGCACGAGGCTCTCTTACAGAGGC
>JBFWRO010000264.1:0-5092 GCA_050248865.1 Thermomicrobiales bacterium
AACCCGGCAACCAGGAGCATGACCGCGGCAAACCGCAAAAAAGCCGGCCAGCGCCGCGTCTCCGGCGGGCAGGCTCGGCCAGTCGATACATTGACTTCGAGCATGGGATCCCTTCCCTCTGAATGACCACTGACGGGATCGCGAAAGCGGGAATTCGCCACCACGGCGGCACGGAGGTGCTGCAACACCAGCGTACGTTCGGACATGTTCGGGATACATGCCCCGTCAGTCCCTGGGACCCACCAGCCTATTTGGGGGATGTGTCAGAAAGTCACGATCTGTGACGCGTGGGGCGCACAGTTTCGATGCGTGGCATGTCGAACCAGCATTCGCCAGACACGCGCAACTTTGCTGATTACCCTTCAGACGCTGCCGGACCAGGGTATTCCAATCGATCCTCCCGCTGCAATAAGAAACAACGCGCCAGCATGCGCCGCGCCAGTATCGGGGTTTCAATTCGTTTCCGGCAACCAGATCTCTCATGCATGGGGACGTGGTGATCGAACGGTCGTCAGCAGCAGTTCGCCGAGTCCGCTCGCCCAAAGGGTCGATGTGTTCCGACCTGGGCTAACTCGAAGCCCCGAACATAGCACTCGCAAATGGTGCCGGGGCGAGGACTGGCGAGACTGAGCCGTTGAGTGCTGCATCGTCGGAGTCGAGCGTCAGCTTTGGATCAAAAAGCGATTCAAGGGGTTGGCCCTGAGCGGCGACCATATCTTGAAGCACACTCCAAGTATCCCGATAGTTGTCTGCCGTAATGACCACCAGGTCACCAACGTCGCTCATCTCTATCGCAGCACGGGCAGCCTGCTGCTCATTGAGGACGATGGAGATTCTATTCTCCGGCATGCCTTCGATACCTGCCCCTTCCTCGAGCAATCGGGCAATGTCACCGGGCACGCGGCCGCGAGTATCGCTATCCTCGCGGATAACGATGCGTTCGAACGTGCGGGCTGCGAGCCGCCCGAACGCGATGACGTCCTCGTCTCGCCGATCGCCGGGAACTGCGATCACGCCGGTTGAAGATGGTGCAGCGAAGCGGGCGACCATGTCCGCGATAACCTCGAGACCAGGGGTATTATGACAATAATCGAGCATGACTGTTCGCCCAAGTATCTGCTGAAAATTGAAGCGCCCGGGCGTCTGTTCGTATGATGAAGTGAAGCGCGTTAGTGCCCGCCGGACCACTTCAAGAGAAATTCCCAGACCGATGGCCCCCGCAATTGCTGCGAGCGAATTGGCAATATTCACTCGAATAAGACCACCGTGCGTCGCGGGGATTTCAGCCACTGAGATGATCGAAACTTGTTCGCGAGGACTCACCAATGTAATCGTCGAGTCGGAGCCGTCATCGGTAACTGTGATCGCCCGCCCCTGGTCTCGCAGATGATTTGTTATGACGGGGTTGTCGGGTGAGAGGCTATAGAAAAGCGTTTCGCCGCGAGCTATTGACGCCATACTGGCAGTCCAGACATTGTCTGCATTGAGCACACTCGCACCGTCGCGAAAAACGGAACGGGGTACGACTGACTTCACTCGAACCAAGTCTTCAATGGATTCGACTCCCCCCAAACCGAGGTGATCGTTCGCCACATTTGTGACTATGCCAACGTTGCAGCGGTCGAAACCGAGACCGTCACGCAAAATTCCTCCTCGTGCACACTCAAGCACCGCACAGTCAACCATAGGATTCAGAAGAACCATCCTCGCGCTGGCCGGGCCCGCCATGTCACCTTCGGCGATTTGCTCGCCGTCGACATAAATGCCATCAGTGGTCGTGAGTCCGACCGCATAACCTGCTTGCGACAAGATGGCTGCAATCATCCGTGCTGTGGTGGTTTTACCATTGGTGCCGGTGACGGCTACCACGGGGATTCGTGCAGGTGCGTTGGATGGAAAAAGCAGATCCAGAACCGCTCGGCCAGGTTGTCGTGGAGATCCCTCCGTCGGTGAGGTGTGCATCCGAAAGCCGGGCGCTGCGTTGATCTCCACGATCGCGCCACCCGACTCCCGAACAGGCCGTGCGATGTCAGGACATACCAGGTCGATGCCGGCAACATCGAGACCAACCGTCCTCACAGCCTGAAGCGCCATGCGGACATTGTCGGGATGAATTTCGTCAGTGCGATCGATTGCGGTGCCGCCCGTGCTCAGATTCCCCGTGCGCCTCAGGGTAACAATCGCACCCGCAGGCGGGACCGTTTGGAGATCGACTCCCTGCTGCGCCAGCGTTTCCATAGTGTGACGGTCCACGCTGAGGCGAGTTAACGGCTTCTCGTGTCCGATGCCTCGAAGCGGGTTCCTATTTTCTGACTCGACAAGAGAACTAATCGAGGAATCACCATCGCCCACCACATGCGCTGGAATTCGTTCTGAAACGGCGACAACCTGGTTGTCGATGACCAGTATCCGATAATCCTTTCCGATAACAAAGCGTTCAACGAGGGCCCGCTTTGATCGACTCTCGTGCAGAGTTCTGGGAAGGTACCGACGAATTTCTTCGTCAGACCGCAGATCGAGAAACACGCCCCGGCCGTGATTCCCATCGACCGGTTTCAATGCAAGTGGAAATCCAATCTCATGAGCCGCAGTCAATGCCTCGCCGACACTAGTAGCCGTAATCCCTTGAGTTGTTGGGAGTCCGACATTGCTCAACAAGCGGGATGTCAACTCCTTGTCATCGGCCAACTCGACCGCGATATTTGCAGTTCGGGAGGTGATCGTTGCCCAAATGCGTTGCTGATACTTGCCCTGACCAAACTGCACGAGTGACCGTTGCGAATCGAGTCTTAGCACCGGGATTCCGCGCCGCTCCGCTTCTTTGACAATTGCAGAGGTCGACGGCCCGAACCCATGCGTCTGGGCGAGCGGCATGACATGCTCTTCCAGTTCGGCAGCGAGGTCAAAATGCGTCTCTGCCTCTTCGAGGAGGTGATTGATAAGACGTATGCCGAGAAGACCGGTGGCTTCCCCAACCGCTTCGCACCGGTACTCGTAAACTACGTGGTAGACACCGCGCTCCCGACTGGCAACGGTTCTGCCTAGCCGAACCTCGTCTCCCGCAAGCGCCTGGAGCTCGAGCGCGACGTGCTGTAGAACATGGCCCATCCAGGTGCCCTGATAAAGGCGTTCAGAAAAGCCCCCTATTCCCTTCCCTGAGCATTGATGACTGCGCAATGAGGGCATGACCTCCAGAAGGCGATCGGAAAACTTGGGGATTGTAATCGTCGGCCGTTCTTCAAGATCGCCGAGAACAACCTCAAGATCGATGGCCGACATATTCGTGTACTGGTTTGGACCATGATAGGCTCGCGAAGAGCGAAGCTCGAGCATGGTTGCGGCCTTTCGCGAAGGGCAACGGTCACGTTCACGACTCGTCAGCGGTTGATCCAGTCTGTTCCTCAACGATCCCGACGACGCAACGACCGTTCAGATCAAAGGAGCGCCCCCGGCCTAAGGTATGCAACGTGCATCCGGTCAATGTGATCACTTCGCCTTCCTCGCGATCGAAAACATCGGAGTAGACTGACCGGCCATCAAGTACAAAGACACTGTTTTCGCCAATCGCGGTCACCAGTCCTTTGTCCGTGATGACAGCCGCGGTGTTCTCGTCGACGCCCAGGGCGATCAGCCCGGGACTCATCGAGAAGATCACGAGCAGTCTGCCTATGCGCCCTCGAGCATTAAAGTGCTGATCGATGATTACGTCGTTTGTAAGCGCAAGACCAGCTACCATCTCTGTCATGCCCTTGCGGGGCGCGGCCTCTCCATCGCCACTGGACATGACGTTGGCCGAGAGAATTGAGGCACCGGCGCTGGTGCCGGCGACAGTGGCGCCTTGCGCGCTGCGACGGCGAATACAATCTGCCGCCAAAGTTCCGACCAGTAGTTGCGTCAGGCGATTCTGGTCACCCCCTGAGAGGAAGATCCCCGTTGCGTCAAGAATAGGAGCCGCGCATCTGTCACTGTTGGCATCTTCCCGCGATCGTATTGGACAGAGCGTAGAGCTTTGGACTCCCATGCTTGCAAATATGCGTACGTAGTCCTCCCCCGCTCCGGGGTCCTCTGAGGCGGTAGGAATGGTCACTACGCGGGCCTCTGGGCCGCCTGCCATCTCGAAAAACTGCTGCAGGATCTCTCCTCGAGTGCTGCGAGTTTCGGCGCCACCAATTGCCATTATCGGACCACGTGCGCCGGTTCCTTTGGGGGCCTTCTGGGCGAACTCACCGGGGTTGCGATCGTCATCTTTTTTCTCCATCGTCTAATCCCCGTTCTTTGGAAAGATCCAACCGTCGACGCTTCCAACGGCGATGCCCCGGAGCACAATCCATGCCATCCTGCGGTCGTCCTTTTTGGCATGACAGTGATGGAGCCAGAGACGGTGCAGACGTTGATAACCGTGTTGACCCTGGTCACCGATCGTCCAACGAGTGGCCGTCTACGAGAACACGACCGACGCGTTCCAGAATCCCTACAGCGAGCTGGCATGGAAGTTGCTATCGATCGATGGAATCGATTCGCCCGTGTGGGGCCTCTTGAGGTCCCATCCGGAATGCGATCATCATTGGGGACTGCACCACGAGGCTCACTCGAAGTGAGGAGCGAATGTCGGTGACAGGTGCCAGTTAACCGCTTTTCCACAATCCAATGAATGTATCCGAGAAGTCAGTGTCCTCCTTATTGCCTGTGCGAAAACAGTCCGTCGAGCCTTCTCCTGGAGTTCGAATAGAGGCCGGCAGGCAGGCGCGGACAAGCATTCCCCGTTCGTGCCACAGCGAGTGGAAACTGCCCAATAACAGAGTCGACGCCATCGAGCTTCTGCGAATTGCGGATCGAAATCGCTTGAACAGCCTCCTACCAATCCGGTACGGAAGATTGCTCACTTCGCCGTTTGCATTCCTACGGGGCGCGGCGATCGTTATGGCTCACGACTTGGTCGATACGCCGGTCACCGGCCTCAGAGCATGGATCTGCGGTGACGCACAGTTGGGCAATATCGGGGGTTACGCCACTCCTGAGCGCAATCTCGTCCTGGATCTAAACGACTTCGACGAAACACTTGAAGGACCCTGGGAGTTCGACGTCAAACGCT
>JBFWRO010000265.1:0-5086 GCA_050248865.1 Thermomicrobiales bacterium
AAAAAGTCGCTGAAGGGAACCACCTGTCGGTTGGGCAGCATGACATATTTCTCTGCTGTTGTCCTGCTGACGGTCGATTCGTTGACGCCAAGCTCGGCGGCGATCTCACTCCGCGTCAGCGGCTTCAGATCGCGGACTGTCCCTCGCAGAAACGATTCCTGCCGTTCACACACCAGCGCGGCAATTTTCAGCAGCGTGCGGCGGCGCTGTTCGAGTTTGGACATGAAGTCCCGCGCGGATCGTAACGACGATCGAATGTGCTCCCATTCTTCATCGGTCAACGTTAGCTCGACGCCGGAGGAACGCTTGCGGCGCAGTGAGGACAAGCGGACGTAGTCCTCATTGATCGACAGGCGGGAGTCGCTCCGGCTGGCCAGAGAGACCACGATTTCGTCCTCGACGATGCGCACGATGACATCGGGCGCTACTCGCTGGGTCGAGTCAGCCCGGCGCCAGTGATTGCCATTCCGATCCTGGAGCGGATTTGGCGTCAGCTGATCTCTGATGAAGGCGTGAGCCTCCTGCACGCTCGTCTCGTCCGAATGATGCCTGCTGGCAATCCGCTGATATCGCTGTGTTGCCAGATCGTCGAAGTCCTCGTTCTCCAGTTCGAGGAGGAGCGCCGGCACGCCAACGCCCTGCGAGGCCAAATCAGCCGCCTGTAATCGCAAGCATTCGTTCAGATTGCGTGCGCCGACGCCTGGGGGTGCAATGCTCTGGATCGTGCGTAGCGTTTTTTCTGCCCGCCAGACCGGTTTGCCGGACATCTGGGCGATTTCCTCGATCGATAGCGAGAGCCATCCCCGCTCGTCCAACGACTCGACGATGATCGCCGCAATCCCGTGATCCCGTTCGGGCAATGAGGCGAATGCGTCGTTCCGAATATCGTCAATAACATTGCCTTCAGTGGCGATCAGGGAGAATTGATCGACGTCGAGCTCGCTCTCTTCCCTGTGGGTGTGATAGGTGTCGCTGTCGGCTTCCAGTGTTTGAGGTGATTCGGGGACGGAAAATGCCTCATCTCGACAGGTCGTGCAGCGGCTCCCTTCCAGTGCGCTGCCACACCGCGGGCAAACGACGACGTCGTTGATCTCCAGCGCCGGGTTCCGTTGCAGCTCCTCCGCGATCACGTTTTCGAGCAATTGTGATGAAAGCTGAAGGAGATAGTTGGCCTCGATCAAGCGGGGCAGCGCCTGCTGCCGCTGTTCGTGATGCTGAACAAATTGCTGGTCCACGTCTTCCCTCTGCACAAATCTCGCATCTCAGATGGTGCTGATATGCAAGAAGTGTGCCAGAAACGTGGCGGATTCTCTGCGCACTGGTTCAGCAGTCGTACGAGGAGCGCGACGGGAAGGCTGCAGTGGGTGTCTGAGGCTGGCGAGACTCCTGCCCGCCGCGCTTGCTGAACATCCCGCAGAGACCGTGCCAAGAGGCGGGTGCGAGATGTTGACGGCAAGATGGTCTGAGGACGCGGCATGTATTCCTTTCTCCGCTCCAAGAGCCGCGTATACTGCGGGTCAGGGACGAACTGTCGTTCGAGACGGGGTGTCGATCCGCATGAGCGTAAAGAAGTCCATCCTGGTGGCCGATGACGACAGCGGCCTCCGCGCCGCGTTGCGTACCCTGCTGGAGCAGGACGGCTACGTGGTCGAAGAATGCGCTGCCGCTGCCGATCTGCCGGCAAGAATGACCGGAACGGGTGCAAACAAACCTGATCTGATATTGCTCGACCTGGTCATGCCGGATATGAATGGCATGGATGTCCTGCGCGCGCTTCGCGATTCGCTGCCGACCCCCCTGCCGGTGGTTGTCATCACGGGACATGGATCGGCCCGGGTGACGATCGAGGCAATGCAGCTCGGCGCCTATGACTATGTCTCCAAACCCTTCGAAATCGATGACGTTCTTCTCACCGTTCGCCGGTATTTCGAATGGCAGGGCTTGAACGATGATGTAACAGCGCTTGCCGAGCAATTGGGTCGCCGTGATCCGGCCGACACCATGGTCGGGCACAGCCTGCCAATGCAGGAAATCTATAAGACTGTTGGCCGCATTGCCCGTTCTGATTCGACAGTGCTTATTTCCGGCGAAACAGGCACGGGCAAAGAGCTTGTCGCCACCATCATCCATCAAACGTCGCCCTTTGCCCGCGGTCCGCTGGTCAAGGTCAACTGCGCCGCGCTTCCCGAGACACTGCTCGAAAGCGAGCTCTTCGGACATGAGAAGGGTGCATTCACTGGAGCGATTGCCCAGCGCAAGGGACGCTTCGAAATGGCGAACAAGGGAACGATCTTTCTCGATGAGATCGGTGAGATGACGCTCTCGACCCAGCGCAAACTCCTGCGTGTACTCCAGGAGCGCGAATTCGAGCGGGTCGGGGGAACGTCGACCGTGAAGGTGGACACCCGGGTCATTGCCGCCACAAACCGCGACCTGAGCGAAGAAGTGGCAGAAGGCCGGTTTCGGGAGGACCTCTACTATCGCCTCAATGTGATCAATATGGACTTGCCGCCGCTACGAGGTCGTAAGGACGACATCCCCGAGCTCGTCGAGCACTTTCTGGACAAGCACAGGTTTAGCTCCCGTTCGGCCCCGGCTCGGATCAGCCAGGCGGCACTCGATATGCTTATGAATTACGACTGGCCGGGTAATGTCCGCGAGCTGGAGAACGTTGTCGAACGTGCGGTGATTTTCTCGGGCGGCGGCATCGTCGACGAAACGCACATCAACTTCAATAGTGCCGGTGGCGGCGTACCCATCAATGTGCAGCGTCGACTGCGGGAAGGCTGCGGTCTGGCCGAGATCGTTGCCGAAGTCGAGAAGAAAGCGGTCCATGAAGCGTACTCCCTGACGGGTGGAGATGAAAGCGCCGCCGCTGAGCTTCTAAAGATACCGGTCAAGGATCTCAGGACACGATTGGCTGACGCAGTGCCGGAATGACCTCGCTCAGGATCGAAGAGCGAGAGACGGCCACAACCAGCAGTCAACCTCCGGAATGCCCATGACCGATCACGTCCGCGGGATCCTCGCGTCCTCGAATGCCTTCGCCAGCACCCGATACGAATGGGCAGCTGCCGAAAGGGGATCGTAATCAGGACGTGCCTGGACCATGAGGCTGACCTCGACAACGATATGCCCGTTGTATCCCGCTTTCAGCATCGCTTCCAGGTAACGAACGTAGTCCATCTCTCCCTCGCCGGGAATGAGGAACTCATGAGCCGGAGCGATTCCACGTTCATCCTTGACATGCGTATGGGCGGAGTGCGGCGCTAGCGTAGCGACCACCTCATCCATGTGCAGCCCCTGCACGTTGAAGTGACTGATGTCGAAATGGATCGTCAATGCGGGGTGATTGACCTCCCGGACGACCCAGAGCACATCGTCTGGAGTGCGCAGGGCCGTGCCGACATGAGGCTCGATGCCGACCCCGACACCCAGGCTTGCAGCGTGCAGGGCCAGACTGCCCAGAATGTCGGCGAGTTCCTGCCGGCGGTCATTCCACTCCTCTGACCGCCCGGCCGACGTGGTGGTGACGATCAGCTGCTGCCCCGGATGCTGCAACTCAGCGGCAAGTTCCAGGTAGGAACGGAAATGCTCGATGGCATCGCGCTGTGCTCCGTCCGCATCCGCGAGCAGGGAGACGTTGCCCGAAAGACCGCAGAGGTCGAGGCCATGCTGGTCGTACAGAGAGCGAATGCGACGCCGCGCTGCGGCGTCCAGCCCGGCTGCATTGGTCGACCAGCCGGGAATGACGGCAAGTTCGAGTCCATCGAACCCGAGCGTCGCGCAGTGCTCTACCGCCACCTCGATCGGCACATGAGGCATGCCCCAGGTGCTGTACGAAAGCTTCATTTGACTCCCCTGCCTGCATTGCGTTCTTGCGCTCGAGTACCCACCAGTCACCTCACAGGCCGTAGTGCTCGTCGATTTCGCGCTGCCATTCATTGACAGTACCAGCTTCGATCTCGGAGATGGTTACCGGTCGGCTGGCAAGTTGCGACTCGAAGAGCGCCAGCACGAGCGCCACTGCGCGCTTGCCCGTTACGCCGTCGACTTCCGGGGCCGTTCCGCTACGAATGCATCCAGCCAGCTCGGCATACTCGATGGCCAGAAGCTTGCGGTCGGTGGTGGCGAAATCGTAGGCATAGGACCATGGCCGATCTTCGCCAAAGAGTGCGGAGGCAGTCGGATCGAGCCGGTATGAGGGCGCGTATTCGAGGATACTGGCGTCGCTGATGTCGGTACCGTCATCCAGCACCAGCCGAACAGGTTTTCCGGTGCGGTCGACAGGCGCTGAAATCGACCCGGCCGTGCCGAAGATCAGCCGGTGTTGCATCGGCTGTCCGTGTCCCGCGTGATGATCGACCCATTGCCCGAGTGTGCCGCCGGCAAACGTAATAAGTCCGAAGATGGCATCTTCGCCGGTGGCTTCCACGGTTCCCGGCACGTCTTTGGCCCACTTCTCATAGTAACCTCCCGGCCCAGCGAGATTTCGTGCCGAACGAACCGGATGGAAGAGCCGCGTTTGCCCATACGCGCTGAACGCGTCGCCGAAGAAATATTGCAGAATGTCCGCGTTGTGCACCCCCGAATCGACGGTGATCGTGCCGGAGAGTTTCTGGTGTCGCCAGGGGGTGATGATCAAATCGTCTCGCCCGCGGACAGCTGATTCCATGATGAATTGCCGGTCGCCGATTGCGCCGTCATCGAGGAGCGACCTGATGAGCCGGTTGATGGGGTCGCGCCGGTAGTTTTCGGCGATCGACAGCAGTTTTCCGCTTCGTTCGGCGGCGGCAATGACCCTCTCGCATCCCTTGATCGTGAGCGCCAGGGGTTTTTCGACCATCGTGTGGAGTCCTAAATCGAGCAGATCAGCCGCCACCCGATGGTGCGATCCGGAGTCGGTCGTGCAGTCGGCGGACTCGAGTTCGTCAGTGTCCCTGATCATCATTCCGAGGTCGTCGAAAACTCTCGGTTTGGCGCCGAGCAGGGAGGCGGCTTCGTCGGCGAGGTCGCTGGCGTTCTGCGTATTCAGATCGCAGACGGCGACGAGCTCGATCGACCGATCACCGATCTTCCGCAGCTC
>JBFWRO010000266.1:0-5079 GCA_050248865.1 Thermomicrobiales bacterium
ACCGGTCTCCGGCAGCGCGAAAACCGCGTCCTCACCGGCGATGATGATGTCGCACACCATGGCCAGCTCGCAGCCACCTCCGAGGGCCATGCCGTTGACCGCGGCAATCAGCGGTTTGCGAATCCGAGCAAGCTGACGCCATTCGTCAAGTCGCGAGAGGTCATGGACCTCCTGCGGTGATTTCCCAGCAAGTTCCCGGATATCCGCTCCGGCGGCGAAGACTCGGCGTCCGCCAGTGATCACTATGGCGTCGACTCCATCGTCTTCAGCAGCTTTGGTGACTTCTTCGACAAGCGTCGTGAAGAGTTCCGCGGAGAGCGCGTTGAGCGCCTCCGGACGATCGAGCCGGAAGATGGACACGGAATGCCAGAGAGAGACCAGCAGGTGCTCGCTCCCTTCAGAGGCGCGCCAGTCGAGATCGTCTTCGAAGAATGGCCGTTGCACGGCAGCCTATCCGCTCACAGGGATGAAGAACGCTTGTGCGGCGTAACGCTCTGGTAGAGTATCAACCGGAATGCCCCGGGGCATCGAACCTGGCCCCAGCACGTTTGCCGAACGAGCATGCCCTCCGACACTGAAGACCAGACTTCACCACCATTCGCCGACACCCATGGCGCGAATCGCCAGATCGTGGCGAAGCACTACGAGATCGACCTGGACCGTCCTCTGGGGTCGGGTGGCATGTCGATTGTCTATCTGGGACGGGATCTCAAGGCCCGCCGGCTGGTTGCTTTGCGGACGCTTCGGCCTGAGTATCGTCGTGATCCGGTGACACGCGCTCGATTCCGGCAGGAAGCGCGCCGGATGGCATTCATCCAGCATCCAAACGTTGCCCACGTGTATGACTACCAGGAGAACGACGAGGCGCCCTGGGCGGTCATCGAATACGTTCCCGGTGACTCGCTGAGGGAAATCATCGACGACCAGGGGCCCCAGGGCATCGACATCGTTGCTGGCTGGCTGTCGCAAATTGGCGATGCGCTGTCGCATCTCCACAAGAGCGGGCTCGTTCATCTCGACATCAAGCCGCAGAACATCATCGTGACCGATGATGGAACAATCAAACTGATTGATTTCGGTCTGGCCCAACCCGCACAGGTGCCGCAGGAACTGGTAGGTGGCCTGGCGTTCGGCACCGCGGCATATCTCTCGCCGGAACAGGCGTCGGGCGAAGCAGTTTCGAGCGCCAGCGACGTTTATTCTCTCGCCTGCGTGATCTATGAACTGCTCACGGGTCAGCCCCCGTTTGTCAGTGAGCAAGGCGAAGAGCGGGCCAGCGAGCTCGTCCAGGCCCATCTCCATCGGGCTCCGGCTCCACCCTCTCTGGTCAATCGGGAAGTGCGGATACCGGCATGGGTCGATGAGCTTCTCCTCTGGGCACTGGCGAAACGACCAGCGCAACGATTTGACGATGTGCGGTTGTTTGCTGACCTGTTCCTGCGGGGGGCCGAGGGGAGCCTGCGGGGCGACGATGCACGAAACTTGCGACGAGAGCTCACTGTGCCGGTCGATACCCACCGGGTCGATGCATGGGCGCCTCGGGCCGGGCCTGAGCCGATTCCCGCCCCACGCGCTTCCACACGAAAACGTGTTGACCGGTCGCTATCGCGTGGGGCACTGCCGCGGCGACTGTGGCGTTTGATTTTCGCCCTCGTGGTGGCCAACGCACTGCTGGCCGGCGTGCTCTATTTCCAGCGAGGCACGGTCCCAGGCATCTACGAGGGCGAGCGAGAGTTTCGCAATGGCGCCTCAGCGCTGGTCATTTCCGAAACGCTCAATGTTCGAGAAGCGCCGGGTTTGTCCGGAGCCGCGCTCTATACCCTGCAGGCGGGAACAGACGTGACTATCACTGGAGACCCGGTTCTGGCCGACAACGAGATCTGGTGGCCCGTGGAGGTTGCTGGTCTCACCAATTCAGTGTCCGGGTACGTCTGGCAGGGCGGCATCCAGCCGGAGGTGACGACAGGACGTCAGCGGCTCGAGGACCTGATCGGCAAGAGCCTCGACGAGTTGCGGGCTGACCTCAACTCCCGCCTGACGCAAGCGGATTGAGTTTCTGGCGACGCGCCAGCATCGCCTCGACTCGAACGCGGTCGCCGGGGGGGAGATCGGCAACGACTCCATAGGGGTCGGGTGATGCGGCATGGGCGATCTCCCGTTCATCTCCGGTGGCGATGGCTTCGATCAGGCGTCTGCGATGAGTGTCACGCTGCACCTCCCATTCGAGACGGGTGACGTCGAGTCCCGATCCCAGGTAAGCGGCTTCGCCACCATACGCTTCGCGTAGCGCCGGCAAGAGTCGCCCGAGGCGCAGGTAGTCGGGAGGTTCCGCGAGGGCTGCGCGGCGAACTGACGCGACGAGGCTGAGCCTGTCGATGACCGAGCTGATGCTGGCCCAATCCAGGTCCGCTGGCAGCAGGGCTCCTGTCGATTCCACGGTGTTCATCGCATCGACCATTTGGCGATCGCTTCCGCTGGACATCGCCACAGAGAGTTTTTCGAGAGCGGCAGTCTGGTCGATCAGCCGTTGCACGCGTTTCTGTTCCGTGGCCGTCAGCTTGGCGGGAGCGCCGACAGGCGCGATTTCCACGAGCGCGCCGAGCCGGACACCGTCTCGAGCTTTCAGGGCGCGGCGCACTTCCTCTTTCCAACGCATTCGGGAGCGCGCCAGCTGAACCCGGTCACTGACATCGGCGGGCAGATAGCCAGGAGTGGCCAGGAGCTCGGCCTTCACCGTCCGCAAAATGTGCTCGTCATCTTCGGAGGCGATGGCGTTCGTCAGCGTGCGAAGCTGTGCGGCCATCGCCATCGTGGCGCGAATCTCGACATCCTGCTCTGTCAGTGGAAGCGCTGATTCGATTGTGCTGAGTTCAGCCAGTGCCTCGCGATCGTCGCTGGCAACGGCCGCATCCACCTGCGCGCGCAAATTGAGAGCGAGCCTGGCCCGTCTGCCGGCGCGCACTTGTTCGGTCGAAAGTGGCACGCCGAGCGATCGGGCGACAGTCACCGCTTCGGTGATCGCTTTGGGTTGCCCATTGTTCAGCGCATCGTCCAGTCCCGCGACCACGAAACGCTGGATGAGCTCATTTGCGGGAATGGCCTGCCATGAGCTTTCCGCATCGCCGGCGAGTTGTGGCCACAGGCGGGTCACGGAGGCCGCATCCCCCGCGGCAATAGCGCGGTCGAGCGCAGCGCGGGTCACGGGCGAGACACCTCTCGCGGCATCCGCGTCAGGTGGCGCGGCTGTGGGCGGGTAGTCCAGCGACGGCATTTCGGATCGGGTTTCCGTCGAGGTGTGTTGTGGCTTTGGCGGTTTGCGCTGATTGGTCTGATCGCGCGCGCTCCTTGCAGACAGGACGGCTTCTTCGATGGTGGGAAGGTGATCGAGGCCGTGTTCACATGCCTGACGCAAGACGGTGGCGAGCGCCCGGATTTCGAGGTCCTCGACGACCTCGAGCTCGCTGAAGAGTTCCGAACGTTTCGGAGCCTCGAGATCGCGCTGGTCGAAGAGCAGACTGCCATCTCGAACGACGGATGGCTGACCATAACGATCGCGAAGGGCGGGATTTGCGCTCAGCGCCCGCAGCGAGACATAGACCACGAGCGCGGCGAAGCCGTCCACCTGCCAGGGTGTTGCAGAGGCGGCTTGTTTGTGACGGTAGTGCGTCAGACCGATCGAATGAGGTGATCGAAGCGGCAAACCTGGCCACCAGGCGTGATCATAGTCGACCAGGACGACCCCTCTGTGCAGGTCGAGCAGCGCGTTGTCCGGGGAAAGCGATCCATGAGCGAATTGCATCTGACCGAGGGCGGCAATGGCTCGCCTCCACCCTTCAGCGAGTGATGCCAGGGCATGGCCGTCACGAGCGCGGGCAGCGTGTTCGGCCGCCCGGAACACGGTTGGGCCATCGATCCATTCGGTGGCAACGAGGGGGGTGGACATAGAGCGCAGCTGGTCGCCACGCAAGGTAATTCCGTCCGAATACCACGCCAGTCGCTGGACGAGCGGCGAGTTGGTCATGGAATTGAAGCGCCTTAGCACGGTGGGCTCAGCAAGCGCCCGATATACCCCGGCTGTTTGCTCGGCGAGATCGTCATCGAGGAACGCGCGAAGCGCTATGGCCCCGAACGAGGGATTGTGCAATTTGTAGATTACGGCGTCGTTGCCGGTAATCCGGAACGGTTGCCCTTCGCCGCGCGCTATGAGAGTACCGCCGCCCAGCCGGCGAATGGCCGGCACATAGCGACCCGGTCGGAGCATTGCGTCGTCGAATTCAGCAAGTGTAGGCATACGTTCGCAGGGTTCTCAGGTAGCATGGAGGTAACGTCGAGCGACAAGCGAAGAGGTGGAATGGTACATTGTTCTGCAGCGCGAACGCGGTGCAGTGCGTTTTCCCGCGCTCCAGGACCTCCCGGTCTTCAACCGAGGAGGACATGATGCCTATAGGCAGACGAAAACGTTCCTCACCATCGACGACCTTCGGAAACGGTTCCGGACTTCCCGGTTCGCATGGTTCGCCATGGCGAGAATCGGGCGACAACGGGTTGTATCGTCCGGCCCACCGACCTCTCGATCCCCGGGCGCTTTCCGCAGAGATCGAGGAGATGGCCGGCAACATCGCCGCTATCGATCAGAAAGCGGCAGAGCGTCTCACCGATCTTTCGCAGTCACTCGAGGGAGAAGAGGCGCGACTCCGGTGGGCGGATGTCGACCTTCGCCGGGCGTTCAATACCGAGACGATCGCACTCGCCTATGCGGTTCGGCGCACAGGCGGTTACGTCCCGAAGATTGTCGATCGAGTCGACAAGATTCGCAACGTCATGGTGCTCTTGCCGATCCTGTTGACCTGGTTTGCCCTGTTCGAAGCGTCCCGGAACTACCGGAAATTCATCGAAGCGAATCCGGAGGAAGTGCGAATGCCGTTCCTGCTTCTCTGGGAGCAGGGTTTTGGCGGGACGGCGTCGTTCATTTCTCCGCGGTTTTCATCGGTGGCGCTTCTCGATGCTTTCATCATTCTGATCATCATTGTCCTGACGTTCTACTCGCATGGTCGCCGCGACGAGCGAGAAGAGGAAATA
>JBFWRO010000267.1:0-5066 GCA_050248865.1 Thermomicrobiales bacterium
CTGCCAGGGAAGCCGCCGAACCAATGTGGCGGATGCCCCTCAGCGAGCACCTCGAATCACAGATCGAAGCGGAAGTTGCTGATATCAAGAACACTGGTGGCCGGGCGGGCGGGGCGATCACCGCTGCGCTCTTCCTGCAGCATTTCAGCGAGGGGCTTCCCTGGGCGCATCTGGATATCGCTGGTTCGAACCGCTCGACGAAGTCCTCAGCCTATACACCCAAGGGGTCAACAGGGGTGATGGTGCGTACCCTTGTCAACTACCTGCTCGAGGCCGATTCATGACGGATGAACTGTCACATTGTTTCAACGACTCGACCTGGCTGTTCTTTGACGGGTTTGGCTCGCTCATCGATTGGGAGGGAGGAATGGCCTGCTTTCTCTACACATTGGCGTTGCGGAGCGGAGATGATGCCCCGCCACGCGGTGGCCGAATATTCGCCGAGTGGGAAGCAATACGCCATGGGCTGATGCGGGAAGCGTTTCGGCCCTACCGTGATGTTCTGTCACTCAGTTTGCGGGCTTGGTGTCAACAGCGTGGCTACGAGTGGGATGATGGTTATGGCGCCGCCGCCAAGACGGCGATGCGCGCGTTTCAGCCTTTTCCCGAGGCGTATCCCGTTTTGCGTCGTGCTCTCGCTGCCGGTAAGAAACTGGCGGTCATCGTCGATGCGGATCACGACATCATCAATCACAACTTCAATCACCTGCCGATCGATTTCGACGAGGTAATCGTGTCGGAGGACTGCCGGTCGTACAAGCCATCTCCGGAGAATTTCAGCAGGGCGCTCCAGCAGACCGGGGCTGCGCCCGACCAGGTGCTCTATGTTGCGACAGACCTCGAAAGCGACATCGCACCGGCGAGACGGGCAGGAATGCTGACGGCCTGGATCAATCGCGCCGCTGTCGATGCTCCGGATGAAGCCCTCGCTGATCACATATGGCGCAATCTTTGGGAGCTTGCCGACCTCGTTGCACCCGAGGATGAGCCTGAAAGCACCTGATCCGGCGACATTCAAGACAATGGAAGATCGCTTAGTGCACGGTCACGCTCGAGCAACGTCCAAGGGGCTGGCGAGCGTTTCCGCGGGCGGATAACCGGTCGTCAGGAGACGGCAACCGGTTCGGTGAGCGCTGTCTCGTAGTGACTGCGGTGCAGGTCTCGGGGCAGGGAAATGCGGAAAGCCGTTTCCATTCCCGGGATCGAACGAATCTCAGCAAGTGCAGCTTCGGGAATCTCGTCGTCAACATTGACCACCATTAACGCCTCCTCGCCACGATGATGACGGCCGACCTCCATGCCCGCGATATTGACTTCATAGCGTCCCAGTACGGTGCCAACGCGACCAATTACGCCGGGTACATCGCGATGATGGGTGATCAGCATCTCTCCGGAAAGTGGGCGGTCCAGCGAGAAGCGGTCGACCGCGACGATCGCCGCTTGCATCCGGTCCCAGACGATGCGCACCTGATGCGCGACTTCCTCCGGCTCCCCGCTCGCCTCGAAGGAGAACGACGGCTGCACTCCGGGATCGTTCGTCCCCGCATCCACCCGGACATCCATGCCCAGCTCACCGGCGATCAGCCGGGCATTCACGGGCGTGACTCGCTGTTGGGTCCATTGATTCATTGCTGAGCTAAGGGCAGCGCCCGCCACATGCTCGGCAACGTCCACCGGCACGCAGCCATTCACCGTGACGCGAAACGCGGCTGGCGGAGACGGTTGCAAGACAGCAAGCACATGGCCAGCAGCGCCGGCGACCGTGGTCAATCGCTGCAACTCTGGAGCGAGTAACGACGCCGGCGGCAGATTGACGGCGTTCGGCACAGCTTGCCCAGCCAGTGCCGCGAGAACGGAACTGCTGATCATCTCGCCGACCGCCCGCAGGGCTTCTTCGCTAGACCCGCCGATATGCGGCGATAGCACGACGTTTGGCAGTCCGAAGAGCGGACTCTCCCGGCACGGCTCGTGGGGAAAGACGTCGACGCCCGCTCCCCGGATTCTGTGCGTTCGCAAGGCCGACGCCAGCGCATCTTCGTCGACGACATCGCCTCGCGAGCAATTGAGGACGATGGCATCTTCTCGCAGGAGCTCGATCCGCTCTTGGTCGAGCATGTGATGTGTCTCAGGTGTCGACGGAACGTGATACGTGACAACATCTGATGTCCGCAAGAGCGTTTCGTAGTCGACAGAGGTCACGCCAAGTTCGCGGAATCGCTCCGGGACAATGTGAGGATCGTAGGCCAGAACGTTCATCTCAAAGGCGGCCAGTCGCTTCGCCACCACCGTGCCGACCCGGCCAAGTCCGACAATTCCCACGGTGCGTCCGCGGAGATCGATCGGTTTGAATCGCTTTCGTTCCCAATTCCCGGCGTGGGTGGAGGCGTTCGCCGCAGCAACTTCGCGCGTCAAAGCGAGCAGGAGCCCGATGGTGTGCTCTCCTGCCGAGTAGCGATTCGCTCCCGGTGCGTTCAGCACAAGCACACCAGCACGTGTCGCGGCATCGAGTTCGACATTGTCGACGCCTACGCCGGCTCGGGCGACGACCCTCAGCCGCGGCCCGGCGGCGATTACCTCACTGGTGACCTGTGTCTCGCTCCGTACGATCAGGGCGTCTGCATCGGCCAGCGCTTCGAAAAGAGCGGGCCGGTCTGTCCCATCGACCGTGATGATGTCGGCGTGCAGCGCCAGCTGCTCCCTGGCAATCGGGTGCATCACGTCGGCAATCACGATTGTTGGGCGGCGAGTCCCGTCGTCCTCGGTCCCGCAAATCTGCAGTCCGGAGTGGACCTCTTCGGTCAGGCGGTCGACGACCTCTGCAAGACTCTCGACCTGCACAATGCTCGCTGACTCCTCTGTGATCGTCCCTGCAGGAGAAATCAGATAACAGAGGATGCCCGAAGCAGCGTACGAGCGAGCATGTCGCAGGCTGTCTTCCACAGCGACCGTGCAACCGCGCTGGAATGCCACCGTCGGTTTGTCGTCGGCAAAGGTGATTTCGATTGCCTGGAACCCATGGCGCTGCAACCAGCCCCGCGTCATTTCCGCCGAGGCGGCGGATCGTGCAGTGATGATCTGCACGTTGTCCTGCCCCAGCAGCTCGATCACCCGGCGCAGGAAGTCCTGGGCGCCGTGAGCAGGCTCAAGAAGCGAGGCAGGGCCGTCGTCCGCATATACCCAGTCACGAACAGCTTGCGGCACATTGAGACCCGCCGAGTCGACAAATGCCCGCTCGGGGAGATCGAGCCCGAAGTGCTCTGACGCCGAGATCGCGAGCGGACGAGGATGCTCGGTCAATACTCCGTCGAGATCGATTGCCAGTTTGAGCGTCCGGTGGTTCGATCGTCCATTCGAGGTGTGTCCGAGGGCCAAGAGTTTCTCCAGGTCAATGAGAATACTGCGTGAAATGCACGCAGGAAACGGCAAAACCCGCCCTGGGGTGAGCGCCGCTCACAGCGTAGCACCCGCGTGGCGCTGCAGCAACGATGAGGAGAGTACTCCGGGCGCCGTCATTCGCCCGGCCGGCAAGGTTCGTTGCAGAAAAGCGGGGCTCATGCTCCGCCGAGTGATCGTCTTTTTCCCGGATCAGTATCCACGGGTCTTGTTCAAAACGGGACTCATTTGATCGAACCGTCCGGCAAGAAAATGATGAAGATTGGCGATGAAGATCTCCGTGATGCGCTCGTTTTCGGACCAGGACGTACTCGCGGAATGTGGGTTGACGAGGACATTAGGCATCGACCACAGAGGGGACTCTGGCGGGAGCGGTTCTGTGCGAAAAACATCCAGGCCGGCGAAAGCAATATGCCCACTCTGCAATGCCGCGATCATGGCATCCTCGTCGATCACCGTTCCCCGGGCAATATTGATCAGCGCGACCCCGGGTTTCATTCGCTCGATCTGCGATCTTCCGATGAGCCCCTCAGTGTGTGCTGTCAACGGGCAGGCCAGTACGACAAAGTCCGCATGCTTGAGTGCCTCGTCGATATTCCCGAAGTCGGTGTAACGGTCGACGTTCGGGAGAGGGGCCCGTTCAGACTCAGGTGTTGCTCCCACAGCGGTCACGGTCATCCCAAACGCGTTTGCGAGTCGCGCTACTTCGCGACCGATTCGCCCGGGCCCGACGAGCGTCATATGCTGACCCTTGAGCTCGCCCGCACAGTAGCGCTCCCAGGTCCTCTCCTGCTGCCAGGCGAGCAGCTGAGAAAAGACCTTCACGTGATAGAGAAGCGCCGCAAAGACAAACTCAGCCAGGGGCGTCGCATGAATGCCGCTCGATGTGGTGACAATCACCTCAGTCTCCGCCAGACCAGCTCGTCTGACTTGAGGACCAACCCCGGCTGACGTTGTTTGCAGCCATCGCAATTTCGGGCACTGTTCCAGCACAGGAGCGTCAGTTCCCTCCGGTAAATCCCAGAGCACGTCTGCGTCGGCGACGAGAGCCCGCCACTCGGGTTCGAGGTGAGCGGGACGTTTCCAGCCTGGCTCGCCATGGTGATCGGCGACATAGCGGGGAACTGGAATAAGGTCGGGTCGGTATCGCAGCTCGACCTGATCGGGTGCAGAATCCGCGATTTGCTGCACGAACGACTCTTCGAGGGGTGTGGAGAATGCCACCACGATTCGCGCGTTGCTCGGCCGGCCCGACATGTCAACTCTGCTCCTTTTCGCCTCTCGCTTCGCCAAGTTGTGCGATTCTACGAGGGAACAGGTATCCGTGCTTAGACAGGAGAAGTCAGACATGTCGAAGCCTTCGCTCGAGTTTTCCAATGCCGCAGAGATCGTCGAAGCGGTTCGCACCGTTCGGCAGGCGCGCAAGTACTCGGAAGAACCCGTTTCAGCGGAAGACGTCGAGACGTTGCTCGATGTCGCGCGCTGGACTGGCAGTGCGCGCAACACCCAGCCCTGGCACTTCGTGGTCGTCGACGATCGAGAAGTGCTCCGCAAGGTTAGTCAGATTCGCGCGCCGATCAATTGGGTGGCCGATGCGCCGCTGGGGATCGGCATTGTCCTCGACGGCAAGAATCCCCTTGCGGAGGCATATGACGAAGGGCGCGTCACGGAAC
>JBFWRO010000268.1:0-2957 GCA_050248865.1 Thermomicrobiales bacterium
AGTCCCTCGAGGGAATCAGGAGGCATGGACTTTTCGAAACCAACGACCACCGAGCCATCGGCGAACCGAAGCATGCGGCAACCAATATGCAGTCGCCCGGCCTCCGAGATGATCCCTTCGACCGCGTGATCCGGTGTTTCTGCTGGGAATGTGACGATCATGACCCCTCCTCTGTCTTCTTCGCTGAGTGCCCCATTGCCAAACAAAAAACCGAGGCTCATTGCCTCGGTCCCCTCTCGCGTTGCTGTACCTCTGGAGCGTTACGGTGCCGTCACCTCTCGCCCCGCCAGCCTCGCCGGGGGATTGCCGTAAAAATAAAACCACCAGTTCGCCGACCCGTACGTCAGCGGTTCTGATTTTCTACGACTGAAGTGTCGCTCCAGATTTTGCATGACTGGAACACTACCCCGCGAAACCGGCGATGTCAATACGTGATTTTGGAGTTCCAGAAGGGCCGATGGCGCGTCTCTCGCCCCTCGACATCACTGGTCACTGAGAAACTGGCACGAAAGTTGCGGGCGATACGCCAGAGGCCGGCGTGCTCTTACGCAGCCAGTCGTCGCTTACCATGCAATGACGTGCGCATCCTATCGCACCAGTTCCGGCAAACTGGTAGAGTGGTTGTCGTGATCTGCGCATGAGGCAGAGGCGAAAGCAACAGGTTTTTAGCGAATCCGGCCAGGCCGGCATACAGGAGGTAACCAATGGCGTTCACCCTTCCGCCCCTTCCCTATCCAAATGACGCACTCGAACCGCATATCGACGCACAGACGATGGAGATCCATCACGATCGTCATCACAATACGTACGTGACGAATGTGAACAATGCCATCGAGGGCGTCGCCGAACTCGAAGGAATGTCTGCCGAGGACCTGATTAAGAATCTGGACAAGGTGCCTGAGGCCAAACGCACCGCAGTCCGCAACAACGGCGGCGGTCATGTCAATCACACAATGTTCTGGGAGATCATGGGACCGAACGGCGGCGAGCCGAGCGGGGCCCTGCTGGATGCTATCAACGCCGCCTTCGGTTCACTCGATGCAATGAAAGAAGAGGTGAACAAGGCCGGCGCCGGCCGTTTCGGGTCCGGCTGGGCATGGGTTGTGGTCAAGGACGGCAAGCTCGCTGTGACCAGCACGCCGAATCAGGACAACCCGCTTATGGATGGTTCCGGCACGCCGATTCTCGGAGTCGATGTCTGGGAACATGCCTATTACCTCAAGTATCAGAACAAGCGACCCGACTACCTGTCGGCCTGGTGGAATACGGTAAACTGGTCGGCCGTGGCCGATCGTTTCGCCGCAGCCACGAAGTAACGCCAGGCCGACAGTGCACGTTCGAGCGGGGGCGGCAACGCCCCCGCTACGTGTTTGTCGGCCTTGCCCAGCACGGACCGCAGTAACATCGAATCCAGTCGGCCTGAAAGGGCGCGCGCGCCGCTCGGCCCGGGATCTTTGAAGCCATGCAGCTCCTCCAAGACTTTTACATGTACTACCGCCCCTGGAGGAGACTCTTTCTTCTGGACTTTTCCTGCGCGGTCGTCGCTGGACTCCTCGAGCTTGGCTTTCCGCTTGCTGTCGCCTACTTCATCGACACCTTGCTTCCCAGCGAAGACTGGACCCGGATTGTCATCGCATCGGCAGTTCTGGCAATCATCTATTTCACTCGAGCCGGATTGACGGTGATCGTGACCTATTGGGGTCACATGCTGGGAATCAACATCGAGACGGAGATGCGGCGCAGGGCGTTCGATCATCTGCAGAAGCTGCCGTTTCGTTATTATGACAATCATAAGACAGGGGAGCTGGTCGGACGGGTTACGAAGGACCTCGAGGAGATCGGCGAAGTTGCCCATCATGGACCAGAAGACGCCTTTATCGCGGTGATGACCTTCGCCGGAGCTTTGGCGTTGATGGTCTCGATCAATCCGCAGTTGGCACTCATCACAGCGTGCCTCGTTCCATTTACTGCGTGGGTCACGACTCGTTACGGCGGCAGAATGGCAGTTACCTGGCGCGACCTGTTCGATCGCGTCGGTCAGTTCAATATTCGCATCGAGGAGAATGTCGGCGGCATCCGGGTTGTGCAGTCGTTCGCCAACGAAGAACACGAGCGAGCGCTCTTCGCCGTCGATAACGCCAAATATCGCCTCGCCAAACTTCGCGCCTACAAGATTATGGCCGCGACCATGACGCTCAGCTATCTGGGCATGCGGCTCACGCAGCTGGTAGTAATGGTGGCCGGCACATGGTTCGTGATGAACGGCTCACTCACGTACGGCGGCTTCGTCAGTTTTCTCTTGCTGGTAAACGTGTTTTTCCAGCCTGTCGAGAAGATCAATGCGATCATCGAGATCTACCCCAAGGGCATCGCGGGCTTCAAACGTTACCAGGATTTGCTTGCCACCGAGCCTGAGATCGAGGATGCACCGAACGCCATCGACATCGGCAATGTGCGCGGCGATATCGAGTATGTCGACGTGACGTTTGGGTACGTGCCCAACCGCCCGGTATTGAAGAACTTGAGCCTTTCGATCAGAGCAGGAGAGACGGTGGCCTTCGTCGGGCCATCCGGAGCGGGAAAGACAACCATCTCCGCGCTGCTGCCCCGTTTCTATGATGTGGAGGACGGGCGCATTACCATCGATGGTATCGACATCCGGCAGATGACGCTGAAGTCGTTGCGACGCGAAATTGGCATCGTTCAGCAAGACGTATTTCTCTTCGGCGGCACGATCAGGGATAACATCGCCTACGGGCGCCTCGATGCCACCGATCAGCAGATCCATGAAGCCGCGTATCGTGCCAGACTCGACGAACTCATCGCATCATTGCCTCTGGGCATCGAAACGATGATTGGCGAGCGCGGGGTCAAACTCTCCGGCGGACAGAAACAGCGGTTGTCCATCGCGCGAATGTTCCTGAAGAACCCGCCGATCCTGATCCTCGACGAGGCCA
>JBFWRO010000268.1:2967-5065 GCA_050248865.1 Thermomicrobiales bacterium
CCGAGCGACACATCCAGCAGGCACTGCTGGAACTTTCCGAGGGACGGACGACACTGGTCATTGCGCACCGATTGGCAACGATCCAGAACGCCGATCGCATCGTCGTGGTCGGTCCGGAGGGCATCGAGGAACAGGGCGCGCACAGCATTCTGCTCAGTCGCGAAGGCGTTTACCGTCGGCTGCATGACGCGCAGTTCGGCGCGCTGACCGCGCCAGAGCGCGCACTCTCCGCTGCAATGGAGCAGTCGTACAACTGATCGTTTCTGGTTGTGGTTTGAAACAAGGCGAGCTCCTGACTCGCTCAACCATTTCTTCAGCCGCCTGTCGATTCCCGCAAAACGCGTTCGACTACCTCCCGTGGACGGACGTCCACCAGGCGAGGCGCGCCATGCCAACGGAAGGAATAGCTCGTGTCTCACGTCGTAATCGAACAGGAGTCCCCGACCTGGCCCTCGAAGATTTTTGCGATCACGCTATTCGTTGAGGATTTGACCGCGACGAGATCGTTTTATCAGGATGTCTTCGGTTTGGCGGTTCAGTTCGAAGACACGGTCTCTGCGGTCTTCGATTTCGGCAACATCCTGGTCAACCTCCTGAACGCTTCAGAAGGACCAGAACTGATCGGCCCGGCAGTTGTCTCCGCACGCGATGCAGGAGTGCGCATGCAGCTGACGATTCCTGTCGATGATGTCGATGCGACCTGCGGCAAGCTCGAGTCGATGGGCGTCGACCTACTGAATGGTCCGCTGGATCGACCCTGGGGCATTCGCACCGCGACCTTTCGCGATCCGGCTGGTCACATCTGGGAAATCACCAAGTCATCTACTGAGTGACACTGTGGCTCGAACTCAAGAGTCACTAGCCAAAATCGGTTCAAGGGTGGAAATATAGAGGGCTAACCGACTGGCGACGGCGGAGCGTTCCGATGCGTCGAGAGCGCCAAGCGGGCGGTTCTCGATCACATGTCCCCATGACTGCGTCCAGCGGCCGAACTCGACGTCCGGACCGAGGACGTCCTTGATCTCCAGAATGTGCTGGTCGAGCAGGTGGAGAATGGAGATCGTCGAGGCCGGCCCATCCTCGAGATGCAACCCCAGCTCGATCTGTTGCCGACGGGAGTCGACCCACACCTCGTAGTGAATGCGCTCGTTGTCGTAATAGATCTTCAGAAGGTGTCCAAAGCGCCGCGTATGAAAGCGCTGGAGTTCTGGTGGCAGCTCGCGGCGAAGGATCATCGTGATTCCGTCGAAGAAAGTCGTCCTGCTCATTTGCGCCATGTGTAGGGTGCACTCCTGATCAGAAACCTTCACTTCCGATGGGTTATCCCTGGTCTGGCAAGTTGGTGAGAGCCTGTGCCCCTCGTCACAACCGAAGCACTTCGCCTCTTGGCGCTGGCCAGGTGGAAGCACAATCGCTGCGGACGATGAACATTGCCAGTGCGGCCTCAGTGGTCTGAGTCGACAAACTCTGACGGGCCTTACTCGCAGCCTGCCAGACCGTTCTCCGGTTCGCCGCAAACGACCTGCGCCTTATGGTCAGATCGTTGTACCATTGTGCAGCAATTCACAACCCCAGCGAGTGGCGGGGTTGGTGAATCCGACAGCGGCTGTCGGCCGGCGCGTCATGCGCGACAGGCAGGGAGCCGCTCTTCTCTGTGAGGGGCCCGCGAACGAGGGCTTGCGCGATTCTCGGCTGGGTCAGAAAGAGACGGGACAGGAGATGGCAGAAGCAGCGGCGCCAGCGAAAAAGCTGACGATCGGCGTGCCGAAAGAATCGGTTCAAGGTGAGGAGCGCGTTGCTCTGACCCCGGACGGGGTCAAGAAATATGCCAGTGCAGGACACACCATACTGATCGAGAAAGGCGCTGGCGAGGGCGCATCGATCAGCGACGAAACCTTCGAGGCCGCTGGAGCGACAATCGCCCCAGGGAAGACTGTCTGGAGCGAGGCGGATCTGATTCTCTCCATCCACAAGCCAGGTCAGGCAGACCTCGAAACGATGAAGGAAGGCGCGGCGCTGGTTGCGTTCCTGCAACCGATGATCAATCTCGATCTGGTCAAGGACCTGCAAAAGCACAAGATCACCGCGTTCAGCATGG
>JBFWRO010000269.1:0-5040 GCA_050248865.1 Thermomicrobiales bacterium
CGCCTGCCTGCCAGCCGCCGCTCACAGCAGCGGTGATCTGCGCGTTGTGGTAGCGACCGCCGGCCACGTTCGAAACTTCATTGAAATCCAGGCGTGGGATGACTCCAGCCGCTGAGAACCCGGCGGTGATGATCGCCACGCCAAGGCCGCAGCCGAACATGTCCACGACACGAGCGTGCCGTCCCCGAGCCCGGTCGAAGGGGTCCAGGACCGACCGGTATACGACGAACGCACCTGCCAGCAGCGCGACGTAGTAACTTCCCTGACCTATCCACGACGCGACTACCTGACTCATCGCAAAGGCGCTGAGCGTCATCCAGCGCAGGCGCGAAGCCCAGCGGTCTCGTTGCAAAGCCATTTCGATGCCAATAAGAACCACTGGCACCCAGCTAACGACCTGCAACTGGGCGGGGCAACAGACCGAACGCGAGAAAACCGGGCCTGACAGCTCGTACGCAATTCCGGCTGTCAGCGCGCCGAGCGGTCCGATTCCCGAGATACGTGCGAGCGCAAATGCGCCAAAACCCGCCAGTGCAAGGTGAAACAGCAAATAGACTGAAATCGCCGCCGACAAGGGGAAAAGCGCAAACGCGGCCATCGCCGGCAGGTAGGTCCAACCGGACTGCGGGTCCGCGGCAAATGGGGCTCCGGAGAATTGGGAGGGATTCCAGGCGGGGATCTCGAAGTCGCGAAGACGCTCCCCCAGGTAGTGATACCAGGGATAAAACTGCGTCGCTGAGTCCTGACCGACGAGGATGCCATTACCGACAATGCGCCAGAGGGTGAATACGCTGACGGCCGTGAGGGCCAGCAGTGCGAAAAGCGTCGCATGCCGGTCCGTCAGTTTGAGTTCTTGCAAACGAAAACCGGACGCGCGCCGGGCAGGGACTGATTGCTTCATATGATCCCGGCCAGAGTCAGAGAGCCAGCTGACTACCAGTCTTCCTCACTCAGCTTTTCGATGCGCTCGCCGAGATAGTCGAGGCCAAAAGTCCAGAAGAACGAGAGGAATCCAGCCAGACCAATTCCAATGCCCAAGGTCAGGATCGCCTCACCTGTCGCACGTGAAAGAGGTTGGTTGGCGCTTGCCCAGGAAGCGAAGACACACCCGAGGAGCGCGACTATCGCGCCGCCGATTCCTGAAAGCAACGCGCTCCGGCGGACCTGTCTGGCGCGAAATACTACCAGCAGTCCAGCAGTTCGCGCCTTCCAGACGGCTCCACCAGCACTCAGAAACAGACCCGCTGCCGACAGCAGATAGCCTGCGCCGGGCCGGTGCCACCAGCCGTCACTGGCTCGAAGCCAGGCTCCTGCTCCGGCTACGATCGCACCGAGCACGATACATCCCCAGGCGGCTCTTTCCTGCTGCAACGGACCAGACGGCCAGAAACGACGACGCATGGGAATCAGGACACCACCCAAAACCGAACGTGTCCGGCTGAACTGGCGACACCGTCAGCGATCAGCAGGTCGAGTCGGCACTGCTCCCTTGGCAGGATTCGGCGCTTCTCCGCCGCGGCGGATACTCGAAAAGCGATCGAGTTCTTCCTGCGCCTGCTCGAGGCGCAACCGCACCCGCTGCTCGTGCAACTGCCAAAGATCTCTGCGAATCGTTTCATCAGCCAATTTCAGCGCTTCAAGGGTGTTGGCCAAACCACTAATCCGTGCACCGAGCTCGCGGTACTGGTCAATTGCGTCATCGAGGCGCTCGTTGAAACGATCGACGCGTTGCTCCTGCGCCTGGCGGACTTCGGCAATCTGGGCGTCGGCGAACTGCCGAACATCGTCGATGCGATCGACGATCGTGTCGTGCCGCTCGATTGCCTGCTGATTGACCTTCACGAGTTCCTGCTTCAAGTCATCATCCGCCTTGCGCAGATCATCCAGAGCCGGATCGATGTGAACAATGGAACGACGTGTCTCTTCGATCAGGTCAAAGGAGTGGCTGATATCGGCGCGTAATTCATCGAGGCGGGAATCGACCGACTCAGCAGATTCCGCGACCTCAGCAATACGTCTACGCGCTTCCTGATCGACGATTTTGACTGCATCCTCATTGCGCATCTGATCGCGACGAACCTGATCGAGATCACCTTTGAGGCCTTCGACGTTGTCGCGAACCTGATGAACCGCAACACCATTCCGGTCATTCACCGCCTGAATGTGATCGATCATGGCACGTAGCTCGTCAAAGCGACGCTGGTTCTGGCCGGAATCGTCGATGCGCCGCCGAGAACTCTCCAGCAGCTCGTTGACGTGCGCCTGCAGCGAACGCACGGGCCGGATCGCATCTTCGAGCCGTTGATCCATATCGGCGATCTGTTGTCGGGTGCGATTCTCATCGAGCGCCCTGGCCTGCGCCGATTGCTGAGCTTCGGCGCGAAACTGCTCGAGCGCATTGCGATTCTGGGCGACTCCGCCCTCATAATGGCGAATGATCTCCTCGATGCGGACCTGGCGACTGGCTAGCTCTCGCAGTGCCTGACGCAGTTCGTCGACTTGCCCCTGCAGGGCGCCCTGGCGAGCGATTTCGCGCAATCGCTCATCTTCCTGCCGCTGAGGCGCCACGCTCTGTGGCGCGTTGGCCTGATCGGTTCGGTTTACTGACACGAAATCAGCCTTTCAGCCGTATGTCTGACGGGGAAGCGCGCTTGCGGAAAGCTTGCAGACACTATACCTTGCTCCCGTTCGCACCATCGAGAGCAGTCAGCGTGGCCGCAACACTTCGCGCCAGAGCCTGAGGATCGTATCCTCCTTCGAGCACTGCAACGATCCTGCCTTCGGCTGTCTGAGCAGCCAGATCGGCCAGCCGCCGGGTCATCGCGGCAAAGCCCTCCTCGGTCAACCGCATTCCACCTAGCGGGTCCGCAACGTGCGCATCGTAACCAGCGGAAATGAGGATGAGCTCTGGTGCGAAACCACGCAAAGCGGGGAGAACGGCCTCATCGAAGACTCGGAGATAGCGGGAGTCGTCCTGCCCGGCCATCAGCGGAACATTCAGATTCAGTCCCTCACCAGGACCGTCACCGCGCTCATCCCGCGCGCCTGTGCCCGGATAGAACGGGTACTGGTGAATCGAACAGAAAAACACCTCTGAGCTCTGGTAGAAAATATCCTGGGTACCATTGCCGTGGTGAACATCCCAGTCGATGATCGCAATGCGTTCGATGCCCAGGCTCAGCGCATGCGCAGCTCCGGCTGCGACATTGTTGAAAAGACAAAAACCCATTCCGCGTTCCGGGCTGGCGTGGTGCCCCGGGGGCCGCACGAGCGCGAATCCGCGGGGCGCAGTTCCCGAGAGCGCGTTATCAACTGCCGTCACCGCAGCTCCAGCCGCCTTCAGTGCAACGTCATATGACCCGGGCGTGACATAGGTGTCTGGGTCGAGCATCGCCCCACCGCCCATCGAAAGCCGGTCCAGGCGCTCGACATACCAGGCGTTATGGATCGTTTCCAGAATTGCCAGAGGAGCGTCCTCGAACGGCAAATCGGGACGCCGGAAGACGACATCGTCAGAGAATAGAATCCGGTCGATGGCTTCGAGCCGGCGCTGGTTTTCGACATGCTGGGGATTGTCGTGTCCGGCGAATACCGGAGAACGATACACTGCTGTTCGGGATGGATCGTGTCGGTCGGGAGACTCTTCGTACGTCACGAAGCGAGTATACGTCTGCTCATATAAGCCTGCTCAGTTTCGGGTTCGTCAGTTCTTTCCTCGCTTGCCTCGATTTCCACGCTGCTCCTCTCGCCGTTCGACCGACGAGGCGATTCGCTCATCCGCAGACCGATTGACGTGAGGACGTGGGAGAAAGCTCGCGGCTCCGGTGTAGCCATAAAGCAGCGCACCGACAATGGGCAGACATAGAATGACGAGTCCCCAAATGACCTTGTTGTCGCCGCGAACTGCCGGACGTCGCAGCAGATCCCGGAGCGCGACGGCCGCGAGTCCGTAATAGCACACGGCGAAAAGCATGAGAACCAGCGCAACCAGCGCCCTTTGCCAGCTCATCGCGCGTCAGGTTCCTGTGAATCTGGGGGACAGCGATGTGGATGATGCGTATGCGGTTTCACAGGTGATCCTACCCTCCCTCGGGCGACGGCGACGCTATGCCATCGGCCCAGGTCAGGTAGCGAACATCCTCATCCGCGCGGTACGGCTGAAATCGGAGCAAGGCGTCCCCGTAATCGACCGGCAGCTCAATTGCGTACCAGCCAATCGCTCGCCCCCCCGGCAAATACGAACCAGACAGCTCGGGCATTGGAGCGCTGAGTATCCGGACATCCGGAATCGGTTGGCCATCACTTCCTGACAGATTCAGGGCGTCCACCGGGAAGTGCCGCGGTGTGCCGTCGTTCCGAACCTGCTGCAGCGAAATCTGGAACGCAATCCAGTACGGAACGAGGTCCGGCGCCGCCGAACCCAAGGCAGTCGTCCGGTAGTCCTCGGGGGGGAAGAGCGCAAACACCTCGTCCGCGTAAGCGATCTCCAGAATCGTCAGCGACCAGTCTTTGGTAACGACTGTCTCTCCGATCAAGGCGGGTGCCTGAGAGGTTTTTCCGGCGTCATTTGGGCCTGGGGTGTCAGTGTCTCCGACAATTGCTGATCCGGCGCCCAGCGCAACGAAACGCTCGCTCCACGAGCCGCCAAGATCCCGGCAATTGAATGTGAGCAGCAGGTTCTTATCGTCTTCTGGCTGGCCGGCAACCCACCCTTCGAAGGAATCTCCGGGCTGCAAGAGCACGTGCATCGATGGCTGAGGGGGGACGATTTGCAGTCGCGTCCAGATTCTCCTTGCTGAGGTAATGAAGCCAAAATCATCGTTGTCAACAAAGAGGGCTCGCGCTCCATTGTTTTGCAGAGAGACCAGCGCCAGCGCATACGTGAAGCCTTCGACCGGCGGAAGGTTGCGTGGCGATGCGTCGAGAACACGCTGGTCGGCCTCTGGGCCAAGCAACGTTTCTTTGACCTGCACGGTGAGAGGGCCGGCTTCGACCACTTCGCCCACCAGGACAGGCATGGAAGGCGAGGATCCAAATGCA
>JBFWRO010000270.1:0-5013 GCA_050248865.1 Thermomicrobiales bacterium
GGTAGATCAGGGAGTCGTAGATCTGCCACATGATTTCATGGGCGACGAGAAGACCAGACGTCGTTTGTGGATCGAGCGTGTCCGAGACCTGCCCGCGGGCGATTCTCAGCGACGATCCCGCCTGACTGCTGAAACGACGCGAACCGCTGCTGCCCGGAGCAGCCGAGAGCGTCCCCGGTCGCACGGTCGCAAGCCCGGCTGCTGCGCCGGCCGCCGCTGCGCCTTGCAGGATGTTGCGTCGACTGAGCGCCCACTGACGCGTGTAGTCGTAGACCTTTCTCTCGAATTCATGCATCTCTTCTCGAGGTTTCTGTACCACTCCGAGCTCCTCTCCGAACGGATATTGCCGAAGCCAGTTGCACGATGTAAATCCGGCGCTGACACCACACTGCGGACGTTTTACGTCAGAAAATCAGCGTCATGCGCCATTGCACGGAGTTACGCGCGCATTATCGACTCGAACACGGGTTTGTCAAGCCGATCCTGCTCCATGGCACCGGCGACCGAAGCGCCGACCACCACCAAGGTATCGTCGTAGCACCCGGCCCCCCCATGCCAGCAATCGTAGAAACCGGCCCTGTTCCGGCGGTAACCGACTCTGTGCCACGAACGGCTGCACGATCCTAATCTCCGGCCAGCTCGACCAGATGCACGTCTACCCCATCGACGCGCCCCAGGAACTCGTCCAGAAACGACGGTCGCATTCGTCCTAGCCAGCCGCGCTGTGGGGCGTACCCCATGACCAGCGTCGAGGCATTTTCCCGCTGTAGAAGATCGCAAACCGCCGTCAGTCTGTCCGTAGTCTCGATCACTTCCACCCGCCCACCAAGATCCTCGGCCAGGTCGAGAAGCAAACGCCACGCCTGCTGACGGTCCGGCGACTCTCGCTCGATGCCACCCTCTGGAAAGATCGCCGCAATGAGCAGCTCGGCTCGCTCACCTTCGGCCAGCCGCCATGCGCTGCGAACGACCGCCCGTTCGCGCTCGTCTCCAGTCAAAAGGGCCACGACCCGCTGCGATGCGGCCCACACGGCCTCGATATCATGCTCGCGCATGTAGTTTTCGAGTCGCTCATCGACCCCCGCTGCTGTCTGGCGCAATGCCAGTTCACGCAAAGCCGTCAAGTTCCCTTCCCGGAAGAAGTTCTCCAGGGCCTGCGTCGCCCGTGGCGGCGGATAGATCTTTCCGGCCTTCAGTCGATCGATCAGCGCGCTGACCGGCAGGTCGATGAGCTGAATTTCCGATGCCGAATCGAGAATGTGGTCCGGAATCGTTTCCCGTACCCGCACACCCGTAATGTTCTCGACAAGCGCGTTCAGGCTTTCGAGGTGCTGAATGTTGAGCGTCGTCAGCACATCGATGCCGGCATCGCGTATCAGCTCGACATCCTGCCAGCGCTTCTCCCGGTCTGAACCAGGTGCGTTGGTGTGCGCCAGCTCATCGACAAGGACGACGTGTGGGCGCTGCGCCAGAATGGCGTCGACATCGAGCTCCGGGATCCTGATGCCGCGATACTCGATCTCCAGGCGAGGCGTTTCCTCCAGTCCATCCAGCAGCGCCGCTGTTTCCGGGCGACCATGGGTTTCGAGGAGACCCACCGCGACATCGACACCGGCATCGCGAAGTCGGTGCCCCTCGAGGAGCATCGCGTATGTTTTGCCAACGCCGGGCGCAGCTCCCAGATAGATATGCAGCCGGCCACGCCCATCCCGCTGGTTCGGCGTTCCGTACCTGCGTAACAGTTCGTCAGGATCGGGTCGATTGTCGTCGCGCGTTGTCATCTCATGACAGTGGGTACAGCTCGTCGAGCGCCAGATTGAGTTCCAGGACATTTACCCGTGGTTCTCCGAGGATGCCCAACGTTCGCTCCTCGGTCGCTTCTTCGACAAGGACCTCGACTTGCTCCACCAGAATGCCACGCTGGTCGGCGACCCGCGCAATCTGCAGAGCTGCCGATGCAGGACTGATATGCGGATCGAGACCGCTTCCGGAGGTCGTGACCAGATCGACCGGGATTTGCGCGTCGGACGCCAGTCCGTTTTCTTCGCGAATGATCGCAACATCCGCGGTTACTCGATCGATCAACACCTCGCTTGTCGGTCCCAGATTCGAGCCGGAGGATGCTGCCGCGTCATAGCCGCCGCCGGCGGCGGACGGTCGTCCACGGAAATACCCGGCGATTGTGCTGCCAGTTTCCGGGTTGACGAAACTCTGCCCGATCAGCTCCGAGCCTATGACCTCCCCGTCCCTCTCGACTAATGAGCCATTCGCCTGATCCGAAAACCCGACCTGTGCGAGACCGGTCATGAGCAGGGGATACATCAACCCGGTGATCACGGTCATGGCCACGATCATCAGCAGTGCTGTTCGTAATTGCGCAAGCATGTGTTCTTTCCATTCTCCACCCAGTTTTTGCACGGGGTGGACTAAGTCAATCCTATGAGGGAGAGGATCATATCGATGAGTTTGATACCAATGAACGGCGCGACCAGGCCACCCAAACCGTAGATGAGCAGATTCCTCCTCAGCAGAGCCGCAGCGCTCAGCGCCCGGTACGGCACTCCCCGCAATGCAAGTGGAATCAGCGCGACGATGATCAGGGCGTTGAAGATGATCGCTGAGAGAATGGCACTCTCCGGGCTTTCGAGTCGCATCACATTGAGTGAATCGAGCAGGCCAGTTCTGCCGCTTTCCGGATAGGCGGCAACGAATATTGCTGGAATGATGGCGAAGTATTTAGCGACATCGTTCGCGATGCTGAAGGTGGTCAGCGCTCCACGAGTCATCAGCAGCTGTTTGCCGATGGCCACGACTTCGATCAGCTTGGTCGGGTCGGAATCGAGATCGACCATGTTGCCGGCTTCCTTTGCCGCCGCCGTTCCGGTGTTCATCGCCACCCCAACATCGGCCTGGGCAAGCGCTGGGGCGTCATTCGTGCCGTCACCGGTCATGGCCACCAGCCTGCCCTCGGCCTGGTGCTCGCGAATGATGCGGATTTTGTCTTCCGGCTTGGCCTCGGCGACGAAATCATCGACCCCGGCCTCGCCGGCGATCGTCTGGGCGGTTAGCCGGTTGTCACCAGTGATCATGATGGTGCGGATGCCCATCTTGCGCATTTCTTCGAACCGGTCACGCATGCCGGGTTTGACCGTGTCTTTGAGATAGATCACCCCCATCGGCCGGGAATCGTCGATCACTGCCAGCGGTGTGCCGCCCGCCCTGGCCACCAGGTTCGCCGACTCTTCCAGGTCGGCTGGCAATGTCCCCGCGACTTTGGCAACGGCGTCCACCGCCCCTTTCATCGTGGCGCGGCCACTCACTAGGATGCCGCTCATGCGGGTTTCCGCGGTAAACGGGATGAACTCCACATTCGCCTGGTCGAATCCGTCGGCGACAACACCAACTTGCTCGGCCAACGCAACGATCGACTTGCCCTCCGGCGTCTCATCCGCAAGCGAGGACCGTAGCGCCGCTGAGGCCAGCTCCTCCCGGCTCACTCCATGCACCGGCAGGAACTCGGCCGCCATCCGGCTGCCGTAGGTGATCGTGCCGGTCTTGTCCAACAGCAGCACGTCGACATCGCCCGCCGCCTCCACCGCCCTGCCGCTCATGGCCAGAATGTTGCGCTGCACCAGCCGGTCCATGCCGGCGATGCCGATTGCCGAAAGGAGGGCGCCGATGGTGGTTGGAATAAGCGTCACCAGCAATGCGATCAGCGTGGTCGTCGAGACTCGCGCCGAGGCGTATTCGGAGAGCGGTCCGAGGGTGACCACCACGATCAGGAAGATGATAGTCAGCCCGACCAGCAGGATATTCAGGGCGATCTCGTTCGGGGTCTTCTGACGCTCGGCTCCTTCGACCAACGCGATCATCCGATCGAGAAAACTCTTGCCGGGCTCGGCCGTGATGTGCACGACCAGCGAGTCGGAAATGACCTGCGTGCCGCCGGTGACGGAAGACGAGATATCAGTCCCCGGCTCCTTCAGAACGGGCGCCGACTCGCCTGTGATCGCCGCCTCGGAGACAAAGGCGATGCCCTCGATGACCTCACCGTCGCCGGGGATCGTGTCGCCGGTTTCCACCAACACCACATCGCCCAGTTTCAGCTCACCAGAAGATCGCAGCTCGAATTGGTCGCGCTTGCCCCCGAGCAACACTTTCGCCATCGTTTCGCTGCGGGTCTTGCGAAGCGTGGCCGCCTGCGCCTTGCCCCGTCCTTCGGCCATCGCCTCTGCGAAGTTAGCGAAGAGCACAGTGAACCAGAGCCAGAGAGAAATCGCGGCCACGAACCAGGCTTCATCGTCCTTATTGCCCAAACCAAGCAAACGCTGAATCAGGAGGACGGTGGTGATCACCGCCCCGATCTCGACGATGAACATCACTGGGTTGCGCAGTTGCTGCCGGGGATCGAGCTTACGGAAAGCATCCTTCAGGGCCGGCCCGGCGATCTCAGGTTCGAACATGCCCCGCTTTGGCTGCTTCTTGGGCGACTGCCTGGAAGACGGCCATGATTCCCTCGGCAGGGACGCGGGTGTTGGCGAAAATGACGCGCTCATAACTTGCACGACTCTCTCTTCACGCTCTACGGACCGAAAGTGATGCCATTTCTCATCGCGAAGTGCTCGATCACCGGTCCCAGCGCATATGCGGGGAAGTAGGTAAGCGCGCCAACGATGAGAATCACGCCGACCAGCAGCCCTACCCAAAGTGCACCGGTGGTCGGGAACGTGCCGGAGGTCTCCGCCAGCCGCTTCTTCGCGACAAGCGACCCGGCGAGGGCCAGAATTGGCACAATCATCAGAAAGCGACCGACCAGCATGGTGATTCCCAGGGTGACGTTGTACCAGGGCGTGTTGGCGTTCAATCCGGCAAAGGCCGAGCCGTTGTTGCCTGCGGCTGAGTGATACGCATACAGCGCTTCAGTCAACCCATGGGGACCGGCGTTGAGCAGACTACTCAGCCCGTCGTCGATGACCAACGCCACACCGGTGAACCCGAGGATTAACAGCGGCA
>JBFWRO010000271.1:0-5005 GCA_050248865.1 Thermomicrobiales bacterium
ATAGCCTGCGAGCGACCCTCTCGTCTGAAGCGGGCCACGCAGTCTATGGCAGAGACGTCGCCCTCGACTACGATCTCGTCCCACAATTCGGCGTGACCGACATAGTTGATCGGAACGTCGTAGTGTTGACTCCAGAAATAGGGGACAGCCTCAAACGGTTCACGATGGCCCATCATATTGAGGGCGGCTGTCTGTCCCTGACGTTCAGCGACCACCCAGTGCTCGACACGGATGCGTTCCCCGGAATGCCGATCCGGCCAGCGAGCGATGTCTCCGGCGGCATATATTCGCGTCGCGCTAGTTTCGAGGCAGCAATTAACGACGACGCCGCGGTCGACAAGGAGACCCGCCTTAGCCGCAAGGTCGATTCTCGGACGCACGCCAATCCCCGCCACAACGAAATCCGCGTCCAACTTCCGATCGCTTTTGAGCGTGACCTGCTCTTTGGCGATCGAGACCGCCGTTTCGTTGAGATGGAACACGACGCCGTGCTGCTCGTGGAGGTACTGCACGAACCGTCCCAATTCCGATCCAAGAACGCGCTCCATAGGCAGTTTCTCCGGAGCGACTACGTGAACGTCGATGCCACGGGTACGGAGCGCAGCAGCGACCTCGAGACCGATGAAGCTCGCGCCCAGTATGACGGCTCTCGCCGACTTCTGGGCACTTTCAACGATCCTACGGCAGTCCGCAAGCGAGCGGAGCGAATGGACGTGTGGCTGGTCCCCACCGGGGATCCATAACCGAACCGGCTCGGCTCCCGTCGCAAGCAATAGCCTGTCGTATCCAATGCTATTGCCATCGGATAACGTGATCTCGTGGCGGGTATCGATGGCCGCCACTTCCTCGTTCAGGCGCAAATCGATCCCGTTGTCGGCGTAGAAGCTGTCCGGACGCAAATAGACCCAGTCTTCCGGCGCATTGCCCGCCAGATAGTCCTTCGACAAGTTCGGACGATCCACCGGTGCCGCAGTATCATTGCTGAGCATCACGATGCTGCCGCCGAATTGCTCTCGACGGAGCATTTCGGCAGCCGCAAAACCGGCGGCGCCTCCGCCGACGATCACGATCCTGTTAGGAGTCGCATCCGCGGGCTTGCGGCGGATCTTCGGTTCCCAGCCAACCTTCTTATCTCGCACAAACACCTTGTCTCCGCGATGCTCGACCGCCCAGCAGGCGAGTGGGTTGAAGGCCGGCGCTCGCACTGCTTCCCCGGTTCGAAGGTCGAAACAAGCATGATGCCAGGGACAGCGAATCGCGCCATCGGCTACAATCCCGTTAGCCAATGGGCCGTGATAGTGAGTACATTCAGGCTCAACTGCGAAGAATTCGTCACCGCATCGGACGAGCAACACGGCATCATCCTTGACATGACCCAGCAGCTTCTCGCCGTCGGCCAGTTCGCTTCGCGCAATGCCTAGCGTGAGATCGGGACCTTCGAGTTCTTTTCCGTCAATCATCATGGTGTTCCATACAAACTGCGAGGTGCCGGAAGCATCAATCATGGTTCGAGAGGCTGCCATCGCGCGCGAACCGTTTCAGATTGGCGATGATGGCCGCCAGATCCTGATCCTTCTTCAAACCGATCACGACGGCTCGCATTGGCTCGACGGCGAAACCGCGACAACATCTCACTGGCTTACCAAGCAAACAAACGAATATAATTGACACTTGTCTGCAAGAATTGTGTTAGATGAGCTATGGACATCGAGCTTGCCCGGACCTTCGTAGAGATCGTCTCTACCGGAAGCTTCATCAAGGCCGCGGAACGGTTACACGTTGCGCAGACGACGGTCAGCGCGCGTGTGCGCCTCCTTGAGCAGCAGCTCGGACGGCCGCTGTTTGTCCGAAACAAGGGTGGCGCGACTCTCACGCCAGCGGGCGAGCAGTTCTTGCGCTTCGCGCCGACATTCGTTCAGTTGTGGCAGCGCGCACGGCAGCAGGTTGCGGTGCCCAAAGGTCACCGGGCGGTGTTGACCGTGGGAAGTGAGGTCAGTCTGTGGCAGCCACTCCTGCTCGAATGGGTCAGGAAGATGCGGCGTTCACATCCGGATATTGCGCTTCGTGTCCACGTCGACGTCCCGCAGGACTTAATCACGCATGTTGCCGCTGGACTCGTTGATATTGCGATCATGTATGCGCCCCAGCACCGGCCGGGCTTGGAAATCGACCTATTGATGGAAGAAGAGCTCGTCCTCGTAACGACAGACCTATCAACCTATCGCGCTGATGATCCTCGATACGTTTATGTGGAATGGGGTCAAGAATTTACGCTTCATCACGGCGTAAGTTTTCCCGACACCACGCCGAGCTTGGTCGCGAATCTCGGCCCGCTGGCTCTCGATTATGTGCTTTTAGAAGGCGGGTCTGGTTACTTCAGAATGCATGCGGTTCGGCCGTATTTGAAGTCTGGGGAACTTCGCCTCGTTCCGGGGGCTCCTCATTTTTCGTTTCCGATTTATGCTCTACGTTCAGCGAATGTTGATGCTGCTACGTTAGGCAAGGCGCTCGCCACTCTCCGCGAAGTTTCGACTGCAGAAGTCAAATAGCGGCATCCTCATGCAGCCAGCCCTAGGAGCATGGCTGCATGAGATGGCGCATCCAAGGGCGATCTACGCCTCTGTCCACGACGCTCGCGGTCCAACGCAAGGCTTCGATGAAACGGACGAATTCCTTGTACGGCCATCGATCCTCTTTCTAGCGGCTGCAACGGGTCGCGTCCGGCAGCGCCGTAATAGGCGTTGTACATGACCATCTCTCCCTCAGGAAGTGGCACCTTTCCGACTGCGAGTGAAATTCTGTGGCTTCGCACACGGGGGTGCTTCCGGAGCCCGTATGGATCGACGAACAAAATGAATCCGAGCCGCGACGCTCGAACGACTAATGTGCCAGCAACATTGTTGATACCTCTGCCGGTCCTATTATCTTTCAACAAAAGGAGCCGAACAGGGCGAAGTCAGAAGCCGCGCCAGCGTGTGGCATCTCTTCGAGATGCAATCGTATTGCATTGAAGCGTCAATAATTTTCGTTTGCCTGATGTATAAGTGGATCAGATAAGGGATTGCGAGCCCAATAGCAGTGGCGATCACGTGCATCGTACACAGAACCGCCGGCCTCGTGGGAGCCTAGGGCAATGTTAAAAGTCCACACACGGCGCTACAGAGTACAAGAGCCCGGCGTTGGAATGAACAGGTTCTTTAGCCCGGTGAATCTTGACCGCTATCGAAGATTGGCAAGTGGCACCATCGGCGAAGCCGAGCAATACCAGCTGCTGGAGGACTTGGCCGAGGAAATGAATGCGTTCAGGCGCGAGGCTCGCATGGCTGCCGTCGGTCGGCGGCCCGCATGCATGGAGAGCGCCGACTCACTGGCTGCTGGTCAATATGAACACACGACACGGATATGCTCGCGGTAAAGATGAAAGGAAGGTCGGCCTGCGGCCGCCGATCGTCCTGACAACGACGGACCGTGACAAGCTCCTTGCTTTGATACGCGATCTGCCGGCATCTGCGCACTTCCAAGCCGCCGAATTTCTCCGAGAGGAAGTCGAGCGCGCAGATGTTGCGACGTGTGATGTTTTGCCGACCTTGGTCGTCCGAATTGGAAGCGATGTAAAGTTCATCGATCATGACGATGGACGTATTCATCGCGTCAGGGTGGCCTTTCCGGAGGAGGGGAGGGGGACTCGATCTGTCTCGGTTCTGAGTCCCGTCGGCAGCGCTCTGATCGGCCTTGGGCCTGGGCAGTCGATCCGCTGGAGTGATTCGGCCGGGGAACGCAGTCTTATCTCGAGGTCTCTGGTGACGCGTGTATTTCACCCGTATAAAGGAGGCGTGGATGAAGCACTCATTCAAGATCGGAGATCACGTAAGCTGGAACTCAGAAGCAGGACATGTGGGTGGAACGATCATCAAGGTTTATCACAAGAACGTGCAATATAAGGGATACACCCATCACGCCTCACTCGATGATCCCCAGTACGAAATCAAAAGCGATCAGACGGATCACATTGCCCTTCACAAGGCGTCAGCGTTGACATTGAGGCGCCGCTAAATGGTGGCGATCGCGTGTCTGGTAAGATGCCGCGGATGTATAGCACATGGGAACGCGATCCTTTCGGCGCAAACCGACGCGATTATTGCTGCAGACAAAGAGGGAGTAATCATCTTCTGGAACCCGGGCACAGAGCGGATTCGCACGGGCTGAAGCCATCGGGCAATCGTTGGACATATTATCCCGGCACGTCTGCGGAAGCGCCATCGGGATGGTTACCGTCAAGTAATGGAGAGCGGCGAAAGCCGCTACGGCCGTGGCGACGCGCTAGCGGTTCCCGGAAACGCCAAGGACGGCCGGCAGCTATCGTTGGAGTTTAAGACCGTCCCGTTGCGAGATGGGTCAAGGAGTTGATTGGACTTGCTGCCATCATGCGCGACGTGACCGAACGGTTCGAGGAGGCACGCGCACTCAAGCGTCAGGTCGCGGAGATTGGCCAACTAGTCCCGAGCGCTTCGCTTCTCGATCCAGGACATCATATGTCTCGAAAGTTCTTCACTATTGGGCATTCGACGCGTTCACTCGATGAATTCGTTGCCTTGCTAAAGGCGAACGACATCAAGCTCATCGTGGACGTGCGGGCCGTTCCGCGGTCTCGAACCAATCCACAATACAATTCGAAGGAGCTTGCCGAAGCTTTGTCAAAATTTCAGATCGGCTACCAGCATATCGCTGCGTTGGGCGGTCTCCGCGGTAGGACGCGGGATTTGCCGCAAGAGGCGAACGCGCTGTGGAAGAACCAGAGCTTTCACAATTACGCGGACTATGCGACGAGCAAAGAGTTCCGATCGGGCCTGAAGGCGTTGCGTGAGCGAGGTCACGAGACGACCTGCGCAATCATGTGCTCGGAAGCCGTCTGGTGGCGGTGCCATAGAAGGATCATTGCGGACTATCTGATCCTCTCTGGAGAAATTGTCTTTCACATCTTAGGACCCAAGGCAGCAGACCGGGC
>JBFWRO010000272.1:0-4977 GCA_050248865.1 Thermomicrobiales bacterium
CACTCCGCCAGTCATCACGCTCGACATGAGCAAGAAATCCGACCTTCCCGAAGTTGATGCCGAGAAGTGGGACATCGGCATACGTTTGGGCTGCCCGCATCATCAGACCATCACCGCCGAGCACGATAATTCCGTCGACTTGCTCGGCCGCGCCAGGAGAGAGCTTCCCTTCTGGAACGACGATGATTCCCTGGGCGTCCAGAAAGCGGGTGATCTCGATCGCGAGTCCCTGTGCCTCCGGCTTGCTGAGCGCTGCCACAAGCCCAATCGACGAGGGTGCGGCCAAGCGTCCAGATGTGTCCTCACTCATCTCACACCTTGTTCTTCCGGTTGCGTCGAAGCCCATGGGGGCGTCAGATAGTCGGTAGGGTCACGGTCTGGGAGGAACCGGTAAAGCTTCGCCGGTCGGTGGCTGCCGTCACGACGGCTCTCCCGGGACCCGGCAAGAATGCCCAAAGTTGCCATTCGCCGTCTGAAGTTGCGCTTGTCGAGCGTGCGATCCAGGATCGTCTCGAAGACAGTTTGCAACTCGCTCAGCGTGAACAGTTCCGGCATCAGGTGGAACGCAATGGTGGTATAGCCCAGCTTCGCACGCAGGCGGAAGAGCGCATACTCCACCACGCGTTGATCGGAAGGGGATAGCACGGGCCGGCGACTCAATGGCTGCCACGATCCCTGTTTCGGGTGAACGAGCTGGTCTGAACTCCGCACGAGCGCAATGTAGCTGATGATGATGGACCAATGCTCGCGGGTGTCATCGCTCAGTGAGTAGAGCTGCTCCAAGTATTGCTCAGAAAACCCGAGGGACCGCCGCACAAGCTCGACCGCAGTTTCGTCGAGCGTGTGACTTGGCTCTGGTGTCGTCAAGGGCAGCGTACACGTGCCCGCCTCATTCCACAAAAGGACATGGAGTTCCCCGCCAGCGAACGTCAGGGGGACAACCCGGAGTTCGACCGACGGCTGCGCGGAGTGCAGTGGTTTCGGCGTCTGAGGCGGATTTGCAGAATCCTTGCGCATCATTTCACACCACGTCAGTAACGATGCCGCAGTCGGTCCAACATCGTTGTCAGTGTACGGGAGTCAGACGCTCGGTCGCCAAAGTCGCTGACATTTGAGGGTATCATCACCTGAAAGGTGAGCGGTCTGTTACAGGAGGTTGAGTGAGATTGGCCAGACAACACCTCATCGAAGAGTCGGGCGTTGTCGCTGTCGTGCGACTCGATGACCTGACACAGGCGGTGAAAGTCACCGAGGCCCTCGTGGCCGGCGGAGTCACGAACGTCGAATTCACCTTCACCAACCCCGCGGCGGGGGATGCCATTTCGGCTGCCCGGTCAGCCGTTGGCGACCGCGCCCACATTGGCGCCGGCACCGTACTGGATCCGGAGACAGCCCGAATCGCCATACTCGCCGGGGCGGAATATGTCGTGACGCCAACGACAAAGGTAGCCACCATCGAAATGTGCAGGCGATATTCCATTCCAACGATAATCGGTGGTTTTACCGCGACGGAAATGCTAACCGCCTGGGAAGCTGGCGCGACCTTTATCAAGGTGCACCCTGCTGGATTGGGCGGACCGCGCTACTTCAAGGACATTCTCGGACCGTTGCCCCAGTTGAAGCTCATCCCTTCAGGCGGCGTGACGCTGGAGAATGCCGCCGATTTCATTCGCGCCGGCGCCGTGGCGGTGGCCCTTGGCAGCAATCTCGTCGATGGAAAAACAGTCGCCAATGCCGACTGGTCAGAGATCACCCGGCGCGCGACTGAACTGATCGAAGCAGTGAAAGCTGCGCGTACTTAGAAGGATCAATCGGCCAGGGAGGAGATCGAAGCGGTTTGTGGCAGGATCGCTTCAGCGGCGGCAATGGCTTGGTCGGTGCTCATTTCCGACAGCACGATATTGCGCACGATTCCATCCTCGTCGACAAAAATGTGAGTCGGGAAGTTGTAAATCGGATAAGGCTCTCGCGTCAAAGTTCGGTCAGGATCGACGAGGATCGGAAATGTCGCTCCCACTTTGTTCGCGAAGGATGCCGCTTCCGACGGTCTATCGCCGAGACTGACGGCCAGAAGAATCAGTCCCTGCGGTTCCAGTTCCTCCCACGCCGCCTGGATGTCAGGCATTTCGGCGCGACACGGAGCGCACCACGCTCCCCAGAAGTTGATCCACACAGGTTGTCCGCGAAAATCCGAGAGTGAGACGATCTGACCGTCCAGGGAAACCGTCGTGAAATCGGGAGCTTCTTCTCCGATCTTCGGCAGCAGGTTCTGGTTCATGCCGCCCTGTCCAATGCTTTCGAGACCGGCCTGCCCCGAGATGAACCATGCCCCGGCAAGGATCAGCATCGCGGCCGCAAGCCCGAGCAGCGCCTGATTGCGCGAGGGCTTGTGTGATTTCGGAGCAGCCTCCTCCGGTGTTTCACCGGCAGCCGGCTCTGGCGCCAACGTGTTAATTGACCCCGCCATACGCGTGCATTCCGCCGAAGAAATAATTGCCATAGTAGGTGAAGACAACCGCTGCGAACCCAAACAGCAAGACGTATGCGCTTCGCTTGCCACGCCAGCCCCGGAGAGACCGAGTATGTAGATAGACGCCATACACGAGCCAGGTGAATAGCGCTGCGGTCTCTTTGGGATCCCACGACCAGTAGGCTCCCCACGCGTCGTGGGCCCAGATCGACCCCAGGATCAGGACCAGCGCCAGTAGTGGAAAGCCAATCGTCACCGCTCGGTATCCGATATCGTCGAGCATGTCGGCGCTGGGCAACCAGCTGACATTGCGGCGAATCTGAATCAGGAAGAGGACCGCAGCAGCAAAAGAAACCGCAAATGTCGCGTACGACAAAATCGCGGAAGACACATGAAGGGTCATCAACGGTTTGTTCTGCAAGGCCGGGTTCAGCGCATCGACCTCGCGCATGGAAGAGGGCAGCGACCAGATGTAGATAACCATGGCCAGAGCGATCGTCATCACGATTCCGCCGAGTTGGCGGACTTCATAAAAGCGCTCGAACAGGAGATAGATCAGCAACAGGACGAAAACGAAGGCAAGACTGAATTCGTACATGTTGCTGTACGGTCCGCGATCCGAGGCCAGCGTCCTAAAGAGAACGGCCAGCCCCATCATCACGACCCCGAACCAGCCGAGCATCGAGCCAAAGCGACCGGCAGATGTCCAGCCCGGCGAAAACTCAGCATGCGAGGCTCGCACCGTTGTCCCTGCGCTCGTCTGCAGTTCCCCCTGCCGTAACCGGACTCGGCCAATGGTGTACAGGATGTAACTCACCCACGACGCGGAGACCGCAATCGACCCTGCGGCGAAGCAGTAAAACGAGAGTTTGACAAGTGTTTCCATAGTACGTCCTGACGACTCGCTACGATTCGGAACCGGACTCTGGGGTCTGCTGATGCACAGGATTGGCTAATACGCCGCCTGCCTGACGTGGAGGTGAATCCTTCGGCTTTTCGATCAAATCCGGAGCCACGCCGGTCTCGGATTCGAGTTGCTCAATGATACGGCGAAAGTCCCGTTGACCGGACCAGTCCCACCGGGCCAGCGGCGCAAGGAGCACCTCGGTTCCCTGCCGATCGGGATCGGCAATCATCATTCCCCGTATCCGCCGGTGCGGGAAGTAGAACGTGATCGCCAAACCTCCGACCAGGAGAAACGCCGCCGCGAAGAAAATCGGCATCCCCGGATTGCTGGCCACCTGCATCAGGGAAAAGCGGCGCTCCCGGACGAACTCAATATTCACGGATCCCAGCGTGATCGTGGAGCCCTGATCCACGACTCCGCTCAAACGCTCGACAGTGCCGTCTTCGGCCGTTTGCCGCAGTTGCACGAACATCTGCCCGAGTTCGAGCTGGAGATCGTCGAGCTCGGGGGCGTTGAGCCAGTCTTCGTCGCGAGAGATCACATTGATTTGTGCCCCAATCTGGGGAAGCAATTGCGTGCCAGCGGGAGCATCCGGGTTTGCCGACGATGTATAGAGGCCCAGCGGAATCGAATCGTCGAAAAGAACCCGGCCTTCGTCGTCAGTGATGCGGAATGAAGCCGCCTGGCCATAACTCGACTGATAAATCGTCACATTCCCGTAGGTCAGCGGATTGTTGACGGTGATTGAGCCTTCCTTGACCGGCTCCCCATCCTTCAGGATGACCAGGTCGCTTCGATATTCCTCGGGTATTCCTTCTTCCCGCCACGAGTCACTGAATTGAACGACTTCGACGCTCAATCCCGTTCCGTGACCAATTTCGCGTACCGACCCTTCGGGGACGACAAATGACGTCTCCCGGAACCCGTAACGAGCTCCCACGATGCCGCCGACCAGCATCAGGATCAGCGCCAGGTGAAAGGGAAACGTCCCCAGCTTGGCAAACCGGTTCTTATCGGCATAGAAGTGAACGTCGGAACCCCGGGTCTCCTGCAACACCCGGTATCGGCGCTTGCCCAGTGTCGAAGCAATCTCCGCAACCGCTGTCTGCGGAGGAGTTGCCGTCTGGTACCGCGCTGACAGCTCTGCCGATTCCAGGAATCCGCGAGTCGTTCGCACCGTCGGATCGGTGATGGTTTTCCAGATGCCGGGAACGCGATTCAGCGTGCAAACGATGATCGCCACGCACAGCACGCCGAGGATCAGCATCAGCGGAAGCGAGTGGAAGACGTCCCAGTCGTACAGCCAGTCAACCGCTGGCTGTGTTGCCGGGATAGCGTCGCCGAGCCACTGGGGAGCATCGCTGCCGCGTAGCGTGCCCAGCAGCACCAGAACTGCCAGGATAATAATCTCGACGACTGCCGCTCGTACCGAGCAGAAGAAACGCCAGATTCGATCGATGACGATCTCGAGCGGGGATCGGCGGGTACCGCGGGTTTCAACCGTTGCCTGGGCCATCAGATCGTCGGCTCCCAGGGTGTCCACGGAACAACTGTCGCGATGCGAACGAAGAGCTGCTGATAGATTCCGAGGATCATGATT
>JBFWRO010000273.1:0-4973 GCA_050248865.1 Thermomicrobiales bacterium
GCGCACCGGTGAGCTTCCCAGCTGCGATCGACGACGGTGTGCTCGTGGTCGGAAACCGGGGCGGGAAGTTGTTTGCCTTCGATGCCAGCACCGGCGCGGAGCGGTGGACATTGGAGCCTGATTTGGCGTCGATCGTTTACGATCCGAATGCCGTTTCCGATCTTTCCTGGTCGATGCCGTTGATCGCCGATGGCCGGGTCATTGTCGCCTTTCGCCCTTGGCATCTTAGTCCCCCTTCCCCGCCGATCGTTGCCTACGCACTCGATCTCGCCACTGGCGAGATCGAATGGGAGCGCACTGATCTGGTGAGTGGTGGTGCGCTGCTGTTCCTGTGGGATGACAGCGCTATTCGAGTGCTGGTGAGAGACTCAGCCGGTGGAGGAATGCCCTCGCTTCTCTCGTTCGATCCGGCAAATGGCGAGGAGATCGGAGACCCGATAGCGCTGATCCTCAGCGCGGGCGCGTCGCAGACTGCCGGTGTGATTGCGGGTGACAGCTTCTTTCTCTACGTCGACTCAGGAGCGAGTTCGTCCGGACGGGGACGCGTTAATGTCTACGACCTCTCATCTGGCGAACTGAAATGGCGCGTCGACCTGCTGCGGGGCACGGGTCAAAGCGATGAGTACCCTGACGGTCGCCCGCCGACTGTTGCCGGAGGAAGAATCTACCTCACTTCCGCAGGAGCAGTGTTTGCTCTTCGCACGGCGGACGACGTACCAGTCGCGACTCCGCAAGAGCGTGGGGCGGGAAGTGGAGTCATCGTTGCATCGAGCGACCTGGAAGCTTCGATACATTCGACACCGTCTGCTGAGGAATCCGCACCTGGAACGGCGATTTCAACGCAGTCACTGGTGCTCTGGAATCCGAATCTCTTTGGAGCACCCGGCGAAGTCGCTCAGGAGTCGATTCGAGTCGCCCCGGCATCAAGCTTGGCAGAGTCAACAGACATCGCGGGCTGGGTTGCACGGCTTCCTCCCTGATAGCACCCGGGCTGGACAGCCCGCGTCCGGAGACACGAAGAACATCCCAACAATCCTGTATTCACTATGGCGAGATTCGCAATATCGTCACTTGCTGAGTCCTGCGTGCCATATGCGCAAGAAAGTCTGACATATACATGCGAGTGTTTATCCCCTTTCTCGTGATATTGCTTGTCGCGACTTCGATGACGATGCTCGGATTTGCTCAGCGAGTGAATGGTCCTGAGCCGGTTCCTGCTGCGACTCAAAGCCGGCAGATCATTCGGTCCTACTATTCCCAGTTCAATGCCTTTCTCCGCGGTGGCGACATCGAATCTCTCTCGTCGTTCATCGCGCAAGGTCCACCCAATGAGCTCACGGCGGGTGTATCGCGCTGCGGAAGAGTCGGTCTGGAAACGGGATGGAGAGCGCTACGCGAGACCTATCCGGGTCTCGATGTGCGTGTCGAATCGGAAGGGTCGCTGCGCGACTACAGTCTCGTCGAGGTCTTTTTTCAGACTAGCAGAATCATACTGCCATCGTGGATTCACTTCGAAAATTTCGAGACGCCGTCCAACGAGGTGGAGTTGTTTCGCATGGAGGAGAACCTTGTTATCGACTACCGCACGACCGTTGACTCGACTATGGCCCTCAGTCTGTCCTCCTCTCAGAACATGATCCTCACCCATAACGGGCGTCTGACGATTTCAGCATTGGAGTTCTCTTCCGAGTCCTCCGGCTATTTCAGGATTCCCGGGCCTGCCATGCTCTTCGTCATGGAGGGGAATCTAACAGTCAGCGATGATCCAACGTTGCATTGGACTCTTGTCAGGCCTGACCAGACCGAACCCGTCGACTCTAGCCGAAAAATCGCACCGGGGGACTCTGTCGTTGCACCTGTTGGCGACATCGTCGTTCGAAAATCCGGAGAAGGGATGGCTTCGGCGATGCTGGTTTCGATCGAGGAACCGGACATCAGGGCTGGATCCCCGGGCGTGGTCGAGCAGGAGGAAATGACTCTTTCAACTGCTACAGTCTTTGAAAACGCCGCACGTGCAAACATCGGTCAATCGAGTGTCATGAGTGGATTGCATGTTACGCCACTTGCGCGGTCAACGAAGAGTGTCGTTGCCGGTCTCGGAACGTTCGATGCAGCCCTGCTGTTTGGCGAAGACGAAACGTCAAGAGTGTCCGAAATCGGTCAATCATTGGTTTCCATATCGCTCGGCGACGAAAATATGCAACCCAACGGCGACACTGCGGATCATCATGCCGGCAGCGAACCATTTGGATGCTTGGGAAGTGGGCAAATGCGTCTGGTTGCGCGCTTTGTCACCGGATAATGGCCGGCGTTTGTCGGTCGGCTCCTTCTCAGGTAGGCAACGGCAGTTCGCTCCACGTATGCCCTGGTGCGATCCGAGCCGCGAGGACCTCCGAAATGTGGACAGTCTTCCGCTCGGTGAAATGCTCGATTTGTTGCCGGCAGGAGACGCCTGCCACGGCGATCAGCGTTTCACTGCTCGTAGCGTTCACAGCCGGAAAGAGACGTTCCTCTCCTATGGCTCTGCTCACGTCGTAATGCTCGGCCTCATAGCCAAATGAGCCAGCCATGCCGCAGCAACCTGCCCCGCTCTCCCGGGCCCGGCATCCCGATGCGGTCAGCAGCTTCATCGAGGGCCCCATCCCGATGAGCGCTTTCTGATGACAATGACCGTGGAAGAGAACATCAGGCTTTGGACCTTCGCTCCAGGCAATGCCCAAATCACCACGGGCATCGAGCATTGCCAGGAATTCATCGAACATAAATGTCTGCTCCGCGACAACTTTCGCGTTCTCATTGCCCGGGAGCAAGTCGAGATATTCGTCCCGTAGCGTCAGAATGCAACTCGGCTCGGTGCCGACGATCGGAATGCCCTGTTTCGCATGTGGTGCGAGAACGTCGACATTGCGTTGAGCCAGCTTGCGTGCTTCCGAAACGAGACCTTTGGAAAGCATGGGCCGGCCACAGCATGCGCGGCGTTCCTCGATGATTACCTGGAATCCGGCAGCTTCCAGCAGCTTGACTGCCGCTATGCCGATGCCGGGATAGTTGTATGTGGTCCAGGTGTCGTGAAAATAGACCACCTTACCTCGGGTGTGTCGTTGGGCCGCTGGTGATTTCGCCCTTTTTTTCCACTGTCGCGTAAACGTATTGGTGGTGAACGTAGAGAGTTTTCGCTCCGGGTGAACGCCGGCGAGGCGCATCAATGGACGGCCAAGTGGCGTACGGATGGTCAAATTCGCAAGCGGCGCGAATGCCGAGCCGAGTCGCGACAGCGTGTGAATATGCCCCATCAATTTCGCCCGCGCCGGCGTGCCATGCGCTTCATAGTACTGTGCCAGGAACTCCGTTTTGAGCTTGGCCATGTCCACACTGGAGGGGCACTCCGTCTTGCATGCTTTGCAGGAGAGACAGAGGTCCATGACCTCGTATGTTTCTCTGGAGGCAAAGTCTTTAGGTTCAAAAATATTGCCCGCCAGGGCATTCCGCAGGGCATTTGCGCGGGCGCGGGTCGTGTCGTTTTCGTCGCGCGTAGCCATATATGAAGGGCACATCGTACCGGCCTTCAGCTTCCGGCAGACCGCGGCCCCGTTGCACATTTCCACTGCGGCCATGAAGCCGCCCTCGCGAGAAAAGTCGAGATGTGTTTTGATGTCCACTGGCTTGTACGAAGGACCAAAGCGCAGATTTTCGGTCATCGAGGGGGCATCGACTTTCTTGCCCGGATTCATGACCCCCATCGGGTCGAAAATCGCCTTGAACTCGCGCATCGCCTGATAGAGGCTCGGCCCGAAGATAACCTCATTCAGTTCTGAGCGTTGCAATCCATCGCCATGCTCGCCGCTCATGACTCCACCGAATCGGTGGGCAAGTTCCGCGGCGGAGTAGGCCATCTCCTTCATCGCATCGACGCCCCTGGCGTCCTTCAGATTGACCAGGGGGCGAATGTGCAGGCATCCTGCCGAAGCATGCGCGTAATACGCAGCCGTCGTGCCGTGTGAGGCGACGAGTTGCTCGACTGCCCCAACGAACTCGGCCAGATGCGGCACAGGAACCGAGACATCTTCGATGACCGGGATCGGCTTGAAATCCCCGCGAATACTGTAGAGCAGGCCGAGGCCAGCCTTGCGCACGGACCAGACGTCCGACTGCTGTTTCGGATCGAGGACGGTGATCGGCGCGGTCGCCAGTTTGATTCTGGCCTTCTTCACATGCGCGATCAAATCAGCGCAACGGGCGGCGACTTCAGCATCATCCGCGCCGTAGTACTCGACGACCAGAACCCCGGCGGGGTCACCTTCGATAAAGGAGATTTGCGCGGCATAACCCGGCTGAGCGCGAGTCAAATTGATCAGCATGCGGTCCATCAATTCGACTGCCGAGGGATCGGTTTGCAGGATTTTGGGAGTAGCGGACATCGCCGCGACCAGCTCATCGAACTGGAGGATGACGATTCCGGTCCTTCGAGGCACCGGCACGAGCTTGAACTTCACCTGCATCAGCGTCGCCAGCGTGCCTTCTGATGAAACGAGGAGCCGAGCTGGATTGAACTCCCCGGCAGGTTTGAGGAATTCATCAAGTGAGTAGCCGGTTGAGCGGCGCCAGTGCGGTGGAAAGTCCTTCTTGATGAGTTTCTGGTGTTTCGCTCCAAACTCGAGCAACTTGCTCAATAAGCGGCCACGAGGATCACTTGCAGCGGTCTGCGTCTCCAGCGCGTCTTGTGAAACGTGCGCCAGATCGATGATTCCGCCTTCTGGAAGCGCGCACCGCACGCCGATAACGTTGTCCCCAGTCATGCCATAGAGAATCGAATGCGAGCCGGTGGAGTTGTTTCCAACGACACCGCCGGCCGTGGCGCGGTTACTCGACGATGGGTCGGGGCCGAACATGAGCCCATTCGGCTTCAGCAGCCGGTTCAATGAGTCGAGATTGATGCCCGGTTCGACGGTAACGGTCTGTTCCTCGGCGTTGAT
>JBFWRO010000274.1:0-4969 GCA_050248865.1 Thermomicrobiales bacterium
AGCCGGGCGCCGTCTCCGTGGGAAAGGGCAAACGGTGTGTATCGAATTTTCAGCGCATCAGCGATCAGCGCTTTGTCGCGGGCGGCGATTCTCGAGGAGAGCGTCGTGTCAGTCATCGATCCTCCGTCTACGACGCAGCATCTTGCGCGTTCAAAGTGGTCGCCGGCGGCTCCTCTGCCCGTTCAGGGTCCGGAGGGACGCCGCGCGATCGAAAAGGCCATCGTAGTTCTTTGCCACCCATGATTCCGGCGGGTCTCAGAATGAGAACCAGGATCATGGCCAGGGCAATCACAATATCAGTAAACCCCACCAGCTGGAATGGAAGCGATTCTCCGATCGAAGTCGACTGTTGACGCTCGAGATTCCACCAGTTCTCGAACTGGCGCATCGCTTCGGATGCAAGGGCAACGGAAACCGCTCCAACGACTGCTCCACTGACCGTCGCCGAACCTCCAATGACCAGCATAGCAATGATCAGAAACGTTTCCTTGAGGTAGAAGGACTGAGGTGAGAACTGTTGAATGAAATGCGCCCAAAGCGCTCCGCCCGCTCCGCAAAGGAAAACGCTCAATGACCACGCCACCCAACGCATTAGCCGGACATTGACACCGATCGACGACGAGGCGTCTTCGTCCTCCCGACTGGAACGAAGCTTGAGCCCGGAGGTCGATTCCTTGAAAGCGTACCCAATGAGTAGTGCGCCGATCGCGAAAACGGCGGCAACTGTGAGATCCGTTTCCCTGGGAATGCCTATGACGGTGCGCGATCCTCTGGTCACCTCTTTCCACTGCAGCGCAACCGAATGAACCACCAGAAGAAACGCGAAAGTGGCAATCGTGAAGGATGCACCCCTCAACCGGACGAATGCGATTCCGATGACCGCCCCAACGAGGAGCGCGGTGAGCCCGCCCATCAGCACCGCAAGGAGAAATGGGTAGTGTTGCTCGTATAGCCACCACTCCTCCGGCATATCAGGAAGTGCGAGGTTCTTCTCCTGGGGGGATAGAGAAAACCAGATCGATGAGTACGCTCCAATGAGGACAAAGGCATACTGGCCGAAATTGCCCAATCCTGAGTTGCCCATGAAGATCTGCAGCGCAACCACAAGAAGCAAGTGAATAAACATGACGATGACAACACGTTCGAAGACTGCATTGTTTCGAAACACGGTGATTGCCCAAATCACCAGGACGATGCCGGTCAGAATCAATGGCGTGGAGATCGAGGAAAGCAGCTCGCGTTGACGATCTGACATGATCTATCGAGCCTCTCGCGAGTACGCGGGCCGAATGAGACCCTCAGGCCTTACCAGCAGGACGAGAATGACGATGCCGAAGAGGACCGCGTCTCGATAGGCATTGATATCCTGCGGCAGCCATGTCTGGAGGCCGATCGTCAGGAAGCCAAGGACGTATCCGCCTAACACGGCTCCCTTGAGTGAAGACATCCCGCCAACCACCGATGCGATGAATGCGATCAGCACGGGTTCGAGGCCAATAGTTGGCGTCGTGCTGCGGGCATTGCCAACCCAGAACAACGCCACAACGCCTGCCATGAGCCCGCTGATGGCGAAGGCGGTGGCAATTACCCTGTTGGCTTTCACTCCCATCAACCGCGTCATGGTGAAATCGTCGGCGGCGGCTCTCAGCGAGAGCCCGGTAATCGTTTTGCGCAGAAATACTGTCATTGCCATCAAGGCGACAACACTGACGACGAGCCCGATGAGGTCGAGCACATCGATGCGAATGCCGCGCCAGCGAATATTGTCGGTAAACATATCGGGCAGCCGGGGAACCTGCGGTCGTGGAGAAATGAAGAGTAGTGCCAGATTCTGCAAAAGAGCACTGACCGCAAACGACGTGATCAACATGGTCGTCGGCGAACTGTTTCTCACCGGACGAAAGGCGACGCGCTCCATGAGGAGAGCGGCGACGATCGCCGCGATGACACTGAGCATGGCGACGAAAATCCAGGGCCACGGGGAGCGTCCCACGATGAGCATTCCATAGCCAGCGACCATGACAAGCTCACCGTACGCGAAATTAATGAGCCGCAAAATACCGTAGACGATGACAAGCCCCAGCGCCATCAGCGCGTAGAGGCCGCCAAGAGAGAGCGATGTCACGACATACTGGGCCAGATCGGCAATCATGCCGCGGATTCCCTTGATGCGCGCACGGATCCTCCATGCAAATACGCCTGTTCGACATCACCACTGGCACGAAGCTCTGAAGGGGCGCCTGCGAATTCGACTTTTCCGGTGTTCAGAAGATAGACCCGATCGACAATATCCAGGGTCATGCGAACGTTCTGTTCGATCAGCAGGATGGTCATGCCGAAATCGCGAAGCTGCTGGATCAGCTGGAAGATTTCAGCGACGAGCTTGGGTGCGAGCCCAAGAGACGGCTCATCCATCAGCAAGAGCCTCGGTCGCGACATCAGGGCCCTGGCGACTGCGAGCATCTGCTGCTGTCCTCCAGAGAGATTGCCTGCCGGGCGGTGAAGTCTCTCCCTGAGGATTGGGAAGAATGTCGTCCAGCGGTCGAGGTCTTCCTGGTACTGCTCCCTGTCGCGAACGGTGGCTGCACCGAGCCGCAGATTCTCCTCAACGGTCAGCGAGGGAAAGACGCGTCGGCCTTCCATCACCGGAGCGATTCCCTGTCGAAGAATCGCTTCGGGAGAGAGACCAACGATCTGACGACCATCGAAACCGATTGCGCCGGAAACGGGCCGGACGACACCGACAATGCTGAGCATGGTCGTGCTCTTTCCCGCACCATTGACGCCGATCAGGCCAACGATCTCGCCGCTCTCGACCTGCAGATTGATGCCGCGAACAGCCTCGATGGCGCCATATCGAACGACCAGCCCTTCTACGCTTAGCAGACTCAATCTTCCGCCTCCGCTCCGAGATAGGCCTCGATGACATCCGGGTCGGCTCGAACCTCATCCGGTGAACCCTCGGCAATCGTCTGACCGAAGTTCAGCACATGAAGGCGGTCGCAGAGATTCATGATCAACCGCATGTCGTGATCGACGATCATGATGCCGCATCCCGTTGTTTTCCGAATCTGCTGCAGGGTCGGCAGGAAGGATTCGATCTCCGCATCGTTCAGCCCTGCACCCGGTTCGTCCAGAAGCAGAAATCGGGGCTTCGTGGCCAGCGCGCGCGCTATTTCGACACGTCGCTCTTCACCCTGTGGCAGTACTCCAGCCTGAACATCGGCACGTTGCTCGATGCCGACGAGCGATAGTGCATGGTCCGCGGCCTCGCGCGCTTCTCGCCGGTTTGCACCGGTTGCCGCAATGGCGGCAACTTCGACGTTTTCACGAACGGTGAAGTCCCTGAACAAACGCACGACCTGAAACGTGCGGGCCAGCCCCTGCCTGGCTATTCTGTGCGGCTGCCATCCGGAGATCTTCGTTTCACCAACGTGAACAGATCCGGATGTGATGTTCAGAAGTCCAGTTATGAGATTGATCGTGGTCGTTTTGCCCGACCCGTTCGGTCCGATCAGGCCGAGGATTTCTCCCTCATTGACGGAAAGCGAGACGCCGTCCACAGCCCGCAGACCTGCGAAATCCTTGGTCAGATCGTTCACGCGAAGTGCGATTGGAGGGGCCTCGGTCATCACGTCCCTGCAGCGTGGTCAGAGCGCCACATGCGTGGCGCTCTGACCTGTTGTCAATCCGAACCGTCCACGCAGCAGATCAGGCCTCCGGTTGCCACTCCGGCTTGAGGCGCATGACGAACGTCGGTTGACCGTCGACCACTTCGAGGATGAACGCCTCCTTGTTGGGTATATGGCCGCTCTCCGCGTCCGACCAGGTCAAATTGCCACTAAGCAGACTGTACTCAACGTTGACCATCGCTTCCGCCAGGGCGGCACCTTCTGTCGTCCCAGCGGCCTCGATCGCCTGTGCGAGCACGTGGATCACGTCCCAGCCCATAGCGGCAAATGTCACACCGGGCGCACGGCCATATTCCTCTTCGAACGCGGCGATGAATTCCTCCATCTCCGGTCCGGTTTCGGGTCCGATGAATGAGTGAGTCGAGATGAAGATATTGTTGCCCAGCGACGATCCGAGGGCTTCATAGAACTCAGCGGTGTCCATGGCGTCGCCGCCCATGATTGCAGATTCGATTCCCGCAGAGCGCACATCGGCAATGATTGCGGCGTAATCCGGCATGTTCGCGGAAATGAAGATAACGTCGGGCTCTTCGTCGAGATCGAGAATGCGCTGCGCCTGAGCGGACGCTGTCATATCGCCCAGTTGATACGTATCCTCACTTACCACCTCTCCGCCGAGATGCGCCCACGTCTCCACAATATAATCGCCCAGGGATTGCGTGTACTCCGTGCCCTGATCGATGATCGTCGCGGCCGTTGTCCAGCCTTGTTCCTGGATTCCGAACTGCGCCGCCGCAGCCGACATGGTCTGGTTCCACATCGAGAGGGTGAACTGCTTGTCCCCAAGGGCTTCAGAGCCAAAGAGCGGCGAGGAAGCGCAGAACGATATGCCAACGAGTCCCGCCTCCTGTGCCGCCTGGCTCGCGGGAGCTCCGAAGTCGAAGTCACATGGTGCAAGAATGACTTCCGCACCCTGGTCGATCAGTTCCCGGGCGACGTTCCCAACCGTTGCCGGATCGGTCTGACCATCGAGCTCGATGATCTGCAACTCCCGCCCAAGCACACCGCCTTGCTCGTTGATCGACTTGACCGCGAGCTTGGCGCCTTCCAGCGGTGGAACATCATACGCAGACATCCAGTCAGTCAGGTTGACCGGAGCGCCGATGATAATCGGACCTTCATCCTGGGCAACTGTCTGATGCGAGCCTGCGAGCGGCACGATCGAGAGTAACAGCGCCGCTAGTACAAGGAATGCCGTTTTTCCTCTGCGGGTCATCCGAGGCTCCTTTACGTTTTGCGGATACAGATGATTTGTTCGCTTCTTAGTAAAGGAGGAC
>JBFWRO010000275.1:0-4964 GCA_050248865.1 Thermomicrobiales bacterium
CGTCTCTCGGTTTGATCACGGTCAATGCGCTTTCAGCGGCCTCCAACGTGGTCGTGCCGATTCAGTGCGAGTACCTGGCGCTCGAGGGTCTCGGCCAGTTGATCGCGACCATCGATTTGATCAAACGCTCCCTCAATCCTGATCTCGATGTCACCGGAGTGCTGATGACGATGTACGACGCGCGAACGCGCCTCTCGGCTCATGTAGTCGAGGAAGTCAGGCGCTTTTTTCCCAGGCGCATGTTCCGCACGATCGTCCCGCGCTCGATTCGGCTCGCCGAGGCGCCGAGCTACGGACAATCGATCGACGAGTACGACGCCGGATCGCGGGGAGCATCCGCCTACGAACACTTTGCCGATGAACTTGTCGAGCGGCTCGCGCTGCGACTCCCCGCTCTCGCCAATTATGCAACCGGACCCGACAACGAAACCGTCCACATTCATGAGCCTGGTGGACCGGGAAGAGGAGTAACACCATGAGCATTACCGAGGAAACCGCCTCCCGCCGCTGGCTAGGATTGGATGGCAGCCAGGACGATGCGGACGATCTGCACGCCGAGCCGTTTCCCGGTCGCCACGTCAAATTCGCCGGCACTGGCCTGACTTTCGATGATGTGTTGCTCATACCTGCAGAGTCAGATGTCGTCCCGGCCAATGTCAGCACTTCCACCGTCATTGCCCCGGGCATCGAGCTGACTATCCCGATCCTTTCCGCCGCTATGGACACCGTGACAGAGGCGCGTCTGGCGATTGCTCTCGCGCGAGAGGGAGGGCTGGGCATCATCCACCGAAACCTCTCCATCGCTGACCAGATTTCGGAGGTGGATAAAGTCAAGCGTTCTGAATCGGGGATGATCGTCGAGCCAGTAACCCTGGCCGCCGACGCTCGCGTGGCTGACGCACTGGCCGTTATGGAGCGGTATCACATTTCGGGTGTTCCAATTACTGAGGCAGACGGCAGGCTGGTTGGTATTCTGACCAACCGTGATCTTCGCTTCGTCGTCGATGTCGAGCAGCCGGTCTCCAATCTCATGACGAGCGAGGGCCTGATCACCGCGCCAGTCGGCACAACACTGGACGAAGCGAGCGCGATCCTCCACCGGAAAAAAGTCGAGAAGCTGCCGGTCGTGGACGAGCATGGCTATTTGACCGGGCTGATCACCGTCAAGGACATTCAGAAGAAAATTCAGTTTCCAAATGCGACCAAGGACTCGAAGGGGCGGTTGCGGGTCGGCGCCGCGGTCGGTGTTGGCATCGACGCCATGGAGCGGGCTGGGGCACTGGTCGATGATGGAATCGATCTCCTTGTCGTCGATACCGCTCATGGGCACTCCAAAGGAGTGCTGGAGACCGTTTCGGCCATCAAGCGAAAGTACAGCGTTGCGGTGATGGCCGGAAATGTGGCCACAGGCGCTGCCGTGGAAGCGCTCATCGCCGCGGGAGCTGACGCCGTCAAGGTCGGCGTGGGGCCGGGCTCGATCTGCACAACCCGCGTAGTCGCTGGTACCGGCGTTCCGCAAATCACGGCCATCTTCGATTGCGCTGAGGCTGCTGCACGCCATGGCGTGCCGATCATTGGCGATGGCGGGATTCAGTATTCCGGAGATGTAGCCAAGGCCATTGGCGCCGGTGCGGACGCCGTGATGCTCGGCAGTCTGATCGCTGGAGTCGAGGAAAGCCCGGGCGAAGTCGTTCTCTATCAAGGTGAGCGATTCAAGGAGTACCGTGGCATGGGCTCGATCGGGGCCATGCGCTCTCGATCGTTTTCCAAGGACAGGTACTTCCAAGAGGGCGCTGCGTCCGATAAACTCGTTCCGGAAGGCATCGAGGGGCGGGTAGCGTACAAGGGTCCCCTCTCCAACCTCGTCTTCCAGCTCGTGGGCGGCCTGCGAGCGGCGATGGGGTATTGTGGCGCGCCGGACATTCAGGCGCTCAAGCGTGACTCCCGATTTGTTCGAATCACTGCTGCGGGACTTCGTGAAAGTCATCCGCACGACATCATCGTCACCAAGGAAGCGCCGAATTACCGGGTGAGCAACTGATTCCACCCAAAGCACTCCAAGCCGAGCATATTTGTCTTAGCACTGGAGCCATCAATGAACACGTTGTCGAACCTGGTGAGCAGTCAGCTCGCCGAGTTGAGCGGATTCCTGAACTTCGCTACCACCTCGCGTTGGGCTGAACGGCAGGGCCAGCCCGGAATTTCCGATTTCATGTTTGGGAACCCGCACGATGGCGCGTTGCCCGGCATCACCGCTGCGTTGAGCGCCGCAGTTCCGCCGCGGGCCGCTGACTGGCATGCGTACACGATTGTCAATCCTGAATCGCAAGCGATTGTTGCAGCATCTATCTCAGCGCAAACTGACGTCGACTTTTTCCCTGACGACATCGTGATGACCAACGGCGCTTTCGCAGGTCTGACAGTGACCATGCGCGCGGTGGTCGAACCAGGTGAAGAGATCATTTACGTCAGTCCTCCATGGTTTTTTTACCGGTCATTGATTCATTCGGCCGGTGCTGTTCCTGTTCGCGTCGATGTTGATCCGGAAACGTTGCAACTCGACCCTGCCGCGATCGAGGCAGCGATTACGGACAAAACCCAGGCTGTCATCATCAATTCGCCGCACAATCCAACCGGATTGATCGCATCGGCGGAGACGCTCGAGGAGATCGCCGCGGTCCTGACCAGAGCCTCCGAAGGACGGGACCGGCCGATTTACCTGATCTCAGATGAGGCGTACCGCAAAATCGTGTTCGATGGCAGGGACTGCCCCTCGCCGGCGGCGTTCTACCCGCATACCTTTTTGATCTATACCTATGGCAAAACCCTTTTGATGCCAGGCGAGAGAGTCGGCTATGTGGCCGTATCCCCGGGAATGCATGGTCGAGAGGATCTCCGGCATGGACTGCTGATGACACAGATCATGACCGGATGGGCAATGCCAAACAACCTCCTCCATCACAGCCTGGCTGATCTTGAACAGCTGACTATCGACATCGGCGCGCTGCAGCGGCGGCGCGACCTTCTGGTGGAAACGCTGCGCGAAAGCGGATATAGCGTGACATCGCCGGAGGGGACTTTCTACGTTCTCTGTAAAGCACCAGGCGGCGACGACATCGCATTTGCGAACAAGCTGGCGGAAGACGACGTGTTTTTCCTCCCCGGAACCTTCTTCGAGATGCCGGGGTATGTGCGCTTTTCGTTGACCGCGAACGACGCGATGATCGAGCGCGCGCTGCCGATTCTGCAGAGCGCCTCGCCCGCAGTTCCCACGCTGGAACTCGCTGGCACTCGCTAAGCTGCTTTCCGATCGTTGCGGGCCGCCCCGCGAACCGGGGCGGCCCGCTGACCTCAGATGAGCGATCGTGCAACATCATCCATCGAATATCTGCCGGGCGGTTGCTCCACCAGCCAGCGGGCAGCCTGCAGCGCACCTTGAGCGAAGGCGTCGCGCGACAGAGCACGATGCTCGATAACGATCTCCTCGCCATCCAGGAGGAAGTGCACGTGGTGTTCGCCAGCGTTCCCGCCTCCCCGCAGTGAGTGCATACCAATCTCGCCCTGCCGCCGCTCCGCGGCGCCGAATCGACCGTATTGCAGCTCTGGTGATGTCCTTCGAGCGCGAGCGATGACCTCAGCGAAGACGTTTGCCGTGCCGGAAGGAGCGTCCTTCTTGCGGCGATGATGTGTCTCTACGATTTCGACATCGGCCGCCGGCAGGGCCTGCGCCACAAGAATCAGAACATGTGCGACAAGTGCCACGCCAAGGCTGAAGTTGGCGGCCTCCAGCACTGGAATCGTCGCCGCGGCGCGATCGAGCGCATCACGCTCATCGTCACCCAGCCCGGTCACTCCCGAGATAAACGGAACGTTACGGGCGGTCATCGATTCGACGCTTCCGCGGACGGCGGTGGGTGTGGATACGTCGATGAATACGTCAGGATGCTCGGCGAGCGTCGCGGGATCGTCAGTCACAGCGACCAATTCGCCTGTCTGCACGGTGCCAGGCCGTACGACACCGCAGACGACCTCGACATCGGCTTCCCTGGAGGCCGCGTTTCGGATTGCGGTCCCCATTCTCCCGTTGAATCCTCCGAGCCCAATGCGCAAGCCGGTCATGGGCTCAGTCCGCAGCCATCGCCGTAGCCAGATCGAACCCAAAATCGATCATTGCCGATCGAAGCAGGTTCCGATTGGCCGGAGACATTGCAGTCTGCGGCGAGCGCAGATCCGCCGAACAAAAACCGAGCAGCGCCGCTGCTGTCTTTACGGCCGTCGGGGTGTTGTCCAGGAACATCGCGCGGTTGAGCCCGAGTAGTGTTTGATGCTGCGCTCGCGCCGTCGCGAGGTCACCCCGCAACGAGGTTGTCACCAGATCGGAGACTGCGCGTGGAGCAATGTTCGATGTGACCGAGATGACGCCACGGCCTCCAACACTGATCACCGGCAATGTGAGTGAATCGTCTCCGGAGAGCACGGAAAACCCATCCGGGCTACCTGCGGCAATCTCGCTGATCTGATCGAGATTGCCAGAGGCTTCTTTGATAGCCACAATATTTGGATGCAGGGAGAGTTGAAGCGCAGTGCCGGACGTCATGTTCACACCTGTGCGTCCCGGCACGTTGTACAGCACGAGTGGCAGATCGACCGCGTCCGCTATCGAGGTGAAGTGACGAATCATGCCTTCCTGAGTCGGTTTGTTGTAGTAGGGAATCACAACCAGGGCCGCTGCTGCTCCCGCCTCGCGGGCGTGCCGGGTCCGCTCTATCGTCCTCCGCGTATCGTTCGAGCCGGTACCTGCGATGACCGGCGCCCGTCCTGCGGTCGCCGAGAGAACCGATTCGATGACCAGATCGTGTTCGCGGTCCGAGAGCGTCACAGATTCGCCCGTCGTGCCACACGGAACGAGACCGCTGATCCCCTGCTCGATTTGAAACTCAGTCATCCTTCGCAAGGCGTGCACA
>JBFWRO010000276.1:0-4943 GCA_050248865.1 Thermomicrobiales bacterium
ATACCGCGATCTACAACGAGGCCCGACGCGCCGCGGACCCTGATGGCTCCGGCTATGCCTGGGCCGACGGCACAGGCCCTTTCCGCTTGGTCAGTCACAGCGCCGAGCGTGTCGTCGCCGAGCGCTGGGCCGATTACCCCTCCTCACCGGCACCATTTCTGAGCGCACCCGCTGGCCCCGGCACGCTGGTCGATCGTATAGAGTGGACCAAGCTGCTCGAGCCCAGCGAGAGGGTCGAAGCGTTGGAACGAGGCGAAGTCGACTGCATTCATGGTCCCGACTACGAAGATGTCGCCCGCCTGGAATCGGACAAGCGTTTTCGCGTTGTCCGATTCAGCCAGGCGTCCAATGCCTATCTCGGGCTGAACTGGGACCGCACCGATCTCGGGTTCGACGATGTGCGCGTGCGTCGCGCGATTGCGGCAGCGATCGACCGTGACGCTCTGGTCGAAAAGGCCGTGCTCGGTTACGGTCTGGGAACATGGGGACCGATCTCACCGGACGGTGAGTTTTACGACCCGGTCGTTGAATTTCGTCGACGACACGATCCCGAATCCGCCGCAGCAGCATTGGAGTCAGCTGGTTGGAGCGTGGGAGACGATGGCATCCGCGCCAAAGAGGGTGTCCGCCTTGCCTTCGAGTGCGTCATTCAGGATGACACGATCCACAAGCGCATCGCCGAAGGGCTGCGCGACCAACTTCGGGCTGTCGGCGTCCTGCTCGACTTGAAACCGGTGCTCAGTTTCAAGGCTTTCTACGAAACGGTGCTCAGCGGACCGGCCAGCTTCATCAACAAGTGGCTCTGGCAGGATCCGGTGGATGCGGCGATCGGGTTCACCGCGACCTGGGGATCACCGCGCCCCAATTGGCAGCATGCCTCGATTCCAGCGCTCGACGACGCCTATCGCGAGTGGCTGCGCGCCGAAAGCGACGAAGCGCTGCAGACCGCGGCCACAAAGATCCAGCTGATCAGTGCCGACGAATTGCCGTACATCCCACTGCTCGTGCCGCAGGATGTCTACGTTCACCGCGTCGATGTGCATGGCTGGGATCCGGCGCAGGCGATCCTGTACCCCTTCTATCACAGAGTTACGATCGAATCGTAAGTACCTCCGGAAAGGAAACGTGAACAAATGGCAGGACCCCGATTAGCAGGCAAGAGCGCTCTGATCACGGGCGGTGGCAGCGGTTTCGGCAGGGCCACCGCGCGCCGGTTCGTGGAGGAGGGGGCGACAAGGATCGTCCTCGCCGATATCAAGCACGACTCGGCGGAAAAGGTCAAGGCCGAAGTCGAGGCCCTTGGCGCCGAAGCGCTTGCACTCCAATGTGATGTGGGAACCAGAGAGAACTGCAATACGCTGATGGACGACACCCTGGCGTGGCTCGACGGCAAACTCGATATTCTCGTGAGCAACGCCGCGCCTTTTCACGGTCCTCAGCCGTTTCTCGAGTTCACCGATGACTTCTGGGACTCTGATATCAATGTCCAGCTCAACGCTTCGTTTTTTCTCGGGCGCCGCGCAGCCCAGGCGATGGCGGCGTCCGGCGGTGGGTCGATTTTGTACACCACATCGATCAACGCCCAGGGGGCCGGAGCGCAGTTCGCGTCCTATGTTGCTGCAAAGGCCGGCATCGCGGGTCTGATCAAAGTGATGGCCGTCGAGCTGGCAAAGCACAACATCCGCGTCAATGGCGTCGGCCCGGGGCCGGCCGATACGCCTCGCTCGGTTCAGCTCGTCGGTGAAGAGACGATGGAGCAGTTCCGCAAGAAGTTCCCTGTTGTGCCGATGAACCGGCTGGCAGCCGCCGATGACATCGCCAATGCGTTCGTCTTCCTGGCATCGGACGAGGCCTCCTACATCACTGGTCAGAATCTGATGGTGTGCGGTGGTGTCACCGCATATGTCTACAACGTTCCGGAGGATTGACGATGCCTCACGCAGAAGTCAACGGCGCAAAGATTTACTACGAGATCAATGGCCAGGGTCCTCCGGTCATTCAAATCGGCGGAGCGGTGAACGGGCACGAAGGATACAGTCTGATCACCCCGCTTCTGACCGACAAATTCACGGTGATCGACTTCGACCACCGGGGATATGGCCAGAGCGATCGTCCCGATCAGAAGTACGGCATGGACGTCTGGGTCGATGACATGGCGGGGCTGATCGACGCTCTGGGCTACGAGAAGTTGCATGTGCACGGCGGATCGATGGGCGGCTTCATCGCCGTTCTCTTTGCCGCGAAGTATCCCGAGAAAGTTGACCGGCTGGTGTTCAACGGCGCGGTCGCCAAGTGCGACTGGCTGGCCCGCACCAACTTCGAGCTCTGGAAGCGGGTGGCGCGGACCTTTGGCCTTGGGTCAGACGAGGTGGCCCTGATGCTGCTGACCCATGCTTTTTCCCGGACGTATCTGGACGAAATGGTCACCAGTGGCAATCTTCATTCGCTCGATTGGATGAAGGAATCGATCACCAGAAACGCGTCGCTGGACGTATTCAGCGACGCCTGCGACGCCATGGCCACCACCGATGTCACCGGTTTGCTCGGCCAGATCACCGCGCCAACCCTGGTGCTGCATGGCGATGAGGATTGGCTGACTCCGCTCGACTGCGGACCTGACGGGGCTGGGGCGCGCGTCATTCACGAAGGAATCACAGGCTCGGAGCTGTATATCCTCGAGGGCTGCGGCCACGGCGTGCTCTTCGAGCGACCGGAGGAAGCGGTCGGGCAGGTGGTGCGGTTTTTGTCCTGATACGTTCATCGTCCGACACAATCATCGAGGATGACGCTGTCCATCTCGGTGACGCGGCGCAATCACACCCTGTTTCAGAAAATTTGGATCAGAGTGTAAGCGCGATTTCCTCGAAGAGCTCCAGACTTTCGCCGCCGGGGAAGTCCATGAAGTTCATTTGCATGTAGGACGCCCCAGCGTCGCGATACTCCACGATCTGGTCGCGAACTTCATCCGGTGTGCCAGCGATCACGTGAATCTCCGGGCGCGATCCCTGGCGGATGACTTTGTCAGGGTCGCGCGAAATACTGACCATGTTGAAGCAGGTCGGCCGGACTGCATCGGCTGAACGGCCCTCAGCGACAGACTTGTCCCGGAGACGGGCGACTTTCTCCCGAAAGACTTCGGGAGTCGCCAGATCGGCGTTCCACCAGTCGGCGTACTTCGCCGCGATGCCCACGGTGCGATTGCCATTGCCGCCGATCATGATCGGTGGCACCGGATCGGGAGCGGGCACGGCGATGGCGTCGGTCACCCGGTAATGCTCACCGTCGACCGTGACCCGCTCGCCCGTCCACAGAGCGCGTATCACCTTCAAGGCTTCCTCGAGCTGATCGAGCCGAACACCGGGCCGAGGGAAGTCGTAGTTGTAGGCGAGGTACTCATCCTCTTTCCAGCCCGCGCCAATGCCGAAAATCAACTTGCCGCCGGACAAAAACTGCAACGTCGCGGCCATGTTCGCCAGCAGACCAGGATTCCGGTAGTTCTGGCACAGGACGATCGGTCCGACGGTCAAGTCCGGAAACCTGGCCGACGTATGAACCATTTGTGTCCAGCATTCGAGGTAGGGCATGTCGCCAGACTGCAGATGGTCGACAAACCAGAGTCCCCATCCATTCCGGTTGGCTGCAGCCAGAATTTGCTCGTTCGCCGCGCGCATTTCCTCCAGCGTTCCCTGGCGAGGAACGGGGGAGATCATCACACCAAACTCCATTAGGCCGTCACCTCCCGTCGACCGCTTCTGACTTCGTTCAGGGGGTATTTTGGCCGCTCACCCCTCAGGACGCGCATGACATCCTCCGATGCCCGCACCCGAGAATCGTGGCCGGCCTCCACTGAAGCCCAACCAATGTGCGGGGTAACGATAATCCGCTCATCATGCAATACAGGATCGTCTGGATCGGGCGGTTCCACGGGCAGGACATCCAGCGCCGCACCGGCGAGAACGCCGGCTCGAACGGCTTCGACCAGCGCCGGGACGTCCACCACTTCCCCTCGGGCCGTGTTCACGAGAAATGCCGTTGGCTTCATCAGACTGAGCGCACGGGCGTCGATCAACTTGCGTGTCCCGTCGTACAGGGGCACATGTAACGTGATGTAGTCCGACTCGTGCATCACTGTGTCGAATTCGACCTTCTCGGCGCCGACCGAATCGAAATCGCTATCCGGAATGAATGGATCGTTGGCGATGACTCGCAAACCGAGGCCTTTGCCCTTTCGAGCCGACGCCTTTCCGATACGACCGAGGCCAATAACCCCCAGCGTCTGACTCGACAGTCTGCGGATTGGCGTTTCCGCGCGATATCGCCAGTTTCCGCTATGGCCGAGGTTGCGGTGCGGAAACAGATAGCGCGCCTGGGCCATGACCAGAGCGATGGCATGCGACGACACCTCGTCGATCGAGTAGTCGGGCACATTGGTCACCCAGATGCCATTTTCCTCCGCGGCCGGGATATCGATAGCGTCGAACCCCGTGCCAACCCGGCAGATGATTTTGCATTTCTCGAGCGTGTTGATGATGTCGCGACTCCAGACATCGATGCCCACCATCAGCGCATCCGCTGACCGCCACAGTGCCGGGCGATCTGACTCGGCATGATTGCTGGCAAGGATGACCTCGAATCCAGCTTCCTCGAGGATGGCCGATTCGACCGATGTCTCCCCGTATTTCCCATAGGTGATCACGACCCGTTGCTGCATGACTGTCTCGACGCCCTCCGTTATCCCTTGACCGCGCCGGAGGCAATCCCGGCGACGATCTTTCTGATTCAGCGTTTCCCCAAGCTCTTCACGTCTGCGCTTTCACGCACTGTGACCGGCGGCTCACCACTAGGGCCGCCAGCCGAGTTGCGGCCAACGGAGATCCACTTGCCAGTCCGATCCTCCTCTCCACGAATAGATCTCGAAAAGACCTCGTGACGAGATCGCTGAA
>JBFWRO010000277.1:0-4927 GCA_050248865.1 Thermomicrobiales bacterium
ACGACTTTCCTTCTCAGTTGTCCACATTGCGGCAGCGCTGACGCTCTCCCTCTACACTTCCGGCGGACGGTACTCCGGAAGTCCCATCCTGCCCGCCAGGACGGCCGGGAGCGCGCATGATCGTGGCAACGCAGTTTCAAACGGGGGCGGCGGCCGGTGTCGAGGTCGATATCCAGTCATGTTCCGAAATCCTCGAAGATCCGGCGTCCCTGCTCTGGGTTTCAGTCGTTGGACATGATTCTGACGATCTGAAGATCATCGAAGAAGAGTTCGCTATTCATTACCTGGCCATCGAAGCCGCAGGTCGAACCAGCGCCCGGCCAGAGATCGACTTCTACGACAACTTCATCTATATCAACTTTTACGCGTTCGACCGAGATGATGGCCTCGAAACCGAACTGCATATGATTTCTTTTTTCGTGGGGCCGAACTTCCTGGTTACCGTGCAGGATCGCCCGATTCGTTCACTCGGCGAGATCAACACAAACTGGATACAGAGTACGCGAGAGTCAGGGCAACATGGCGTCGGGCTTCTCCTCTACTCCGTTCTCGATCCCATCGTCGATGATTACTTCTTGATCGTCGACGCATACGCAAATGAGATCGATGCCATCGAAACCGAAATCTTCGAGGGCAACAGTCCAGAGAGCCTGCAGAGGCTCTTCGATATCAAGAAACGGGCAATGGAGTTTCGCCGAGTCCTTGCTCCCGAGCGCGACCTGCTGAACACCCTCCTCCGCTGGGATTCCCCGCTACTCGATCGACAGACCATCATCTACCTGCAGGACGTTTACGATCACCTGCTGCGGGTCGTCGACAGCATCGACAATTACCGCGACCTGCTCGGCACGGTACTGGACGCGCACTTGTCGCTGACGTCGAACCGCCTCAATCAGACGATGAAAACGTTGACCGCGTCATCGATCATCCTGATGGGCATGACGCTCGTCGCGAGTATTTACGGCATGAACTTCGAGCGAATGCCGGAGCTGAGCTGGAACCTGGGGTACTGGTTCGCGTTAGGGTTGATGACGCTCATTGGCACCGGTTTGGTCGTCGTCTTCCGGCGTATCGACTGGATCTGACAGAACGTTCACCTCTCGCGAGGCTTTGACCGACACCACGGCATCCTCTGGCGCAGGCGCCACGTCAGCATCATTGCCGCCGCACTCCGCATGGTCCACCTGGGTGGAGTCCTCCCCTGAGCGGACATCGGCAGCGAATCCAGTGAGGTCGAAAAGTTCTGCCAGCCACTCTGAGGCGACCAGTGTCCAGTCATCGACGCGATCGTACAGGCAGTGTGACCCATCTGGATACCAGACCAGTGTTCCAAGGTCTCCGAGCGCCGTTGTGAGTTTGACCGACTCGTCCGGGGGCACAACGAGATCGCGCGCTGCACCGAAGACCAGCGCGGGACAGCGCACGCGGGGAATGATGTCTGGTAGCGAAAAGTCGGACATCAACACGTGAATTGCCGGCGCCTGTCCGGCCAGCGACACAAGCTGTTGTGCGACGAGTGGATTGATCGACCCGATCCATGGTCGCGGATCGTAGGGTGGCGTCAATGCGATCACCGCAGAAAACCGACGATTGTTTGCTGCGGTGCGGAATGCAACGACTCCTCCAAGACTGGCGCCGAACAGCGCGACGCGAGAGCCATCCAGATCGGTCTCTGCATCGATGAGATCGAAGATGCCTTCCGACATGTCGTCACAGTAGCTCGACAGCGGCTGGCCATCGGCCGATTCGCCGGTTCCCGGCCAGTCGATGGCAAGGACGGCGAAACCGCGGTCGCGAAACGTCTGCGACCAGATGAACGTTTCCTCTTTCGTGGTCGTCGCCCCGTTGAGCAGGACGATCACTGGCACAGGTTCGGTTATGTCAACCGGAATGGCGAGGTAGGCTGGCAACCGCCGGGTGCGCCAGGGTATGCCCACCCGCCGCGTTCCCGGCACGAGCCTGGTGATCGACTGACCGAAGGCCTGCACAGCACTGGCACGCAGCGCCCTGACAATACGCGGATCATCCTGAGTGACCAGGTGAGCAGCGTGGTAACACATTGCGGCATTTCGCCGGGCGACGGCGGACCCTTCCCATTCACCCGACACCTCTTCTCGCCGCGATTCAGCCATGAAACGCTGAGCCGCGCGGCTCCAGGCCCCTACCCAGTCGTCCAGCCGGTGGATCTCGCTGAGCGCGCGGTCGATCGTTTCTTCCGGAATGAGCATGGCCACAAAGCGGGCTTTGAGCGTATCCGGCATCGCCTTTGCAGAGCGGAAGCGAAGGAGCTGATTTACTGATCCAGGGGTGAGTTTGCCGGACAATTTCCAAAGGCGATCGGAGAGTCGCCAGCGCTGGGGCCGGTCTCCAGAGGGAGGTCCGTTCCTCTCCCGGTTCCACGACGAATTGCGATCGATCATGGAGGCCACGCCTCACCACGCGCTTCGGCAATGGCCTTGCTGAGATTCTCGATGTCCTCTGTATATCGTGAGACGATGACCACGGAGTCGAGGCGAACCCGGTCGCGGCGTACATGTGAGACGACCTCGCTGACGACTCCTCCGATCCAGTCGCGCAGCTCTTCGGGAGATTCGAGGTGATTTCCCGTGAGGAGCGGCACCGCAATCGAACTCAGGCGTTCCCGGTAAGCCAGTTCGAGCGCCGAGGAGAGCGCTCTGCGCACAACTGGGAGGGTTCTTGCACCACCCGGCTCCTCGCTGACAACAGCATGAATGATCTTCTCGATATTTCGGTCGGCCAGCCTGCCCGAACCCGTCACCACCGCGGAACCAAGCTGAAGCGGGGCCAATCGCATCGTCTCGCTTTCGATCTCCTGGCCAGCAACCGAGCGCAACGACCGGGCGCCGCTTGACGGCAGAATTCCGCGAGCATTGGCAGGAACGATGATGGCTTGAACCGTCTGGTCAATCGTCTCACCGAGTTGACTGACGATTTGGGTTCGGCCGAATGATGTGGCCTGTGGCACAGTCTCTCTCACCATCGACCCTCTCGGTCATGTCGAGCGGGCTGCGATGCGAAAATGGTACCACTCGAACCCGTACGTGCACCGCTAGAAAGCGTATCGCTACCTCTTATGTTCAGTGCATACCGCAGGCCGAAGCGCATCCTGCAGTTAGCGAACACTTACGAGGCCAGAATTTCGCTTGCGCTGACGGCCCGCAGGGTTGTCGAACCACCCAGCTCAAGATAGTAGATCGTGTCGTCGGACCAATATGGCGGTCCAGTGGCGGCGCTGCCACTGGCGCTGCCCAGGTACTCTCCATAGATGGAGTACAACTCGAGCGTACTGCCATTGGAGATGACGATCTGCTCGCCGCTGCTGGAGAAGTCATACCCACCGGTGAACGGCAAAACAGCCATCGCCGATCCGGGGCCGTTCACCGGGGCAATCACGATCTCGCCGCCAACGGTGTATGAGATCAGCGTTCTGTAAGGGCTCACGAGCACCACGCCAATCGATCCGTACGGATTGGAGCCGACATCCTGGGCGTCCCCGCTTGTGGTGATCAGGATCCATCTGCTGTTCGTGGCAATGAGGAATCCGTCGTCGGTTGCCGCCGGTCTAGATGTGACGGGAACGACGTCCGTGCTGGTCCAGATGGTTTGATCATCCGAGCCATCCCATGACGCGGAATGGAACTCGATCTCGCCTGGCGACTCCGGGAACGTTCGCTGATAGTAATACCTGCTGCCAGACCATCCCGCCGGGGTATCCGAGTATGTTCGGTCGCTTTCCGCTCCTCCAGGATGGACCACGCCCGTCTCCACATCCCATGTCATCACCCGCGAACTTCCGCTGCTGACATCACCATAGAGCAGCACGAGTCCCTGGGGAGACCAGGCCGGATACACCCCCGCTCCGAGCGACGCCAAAATCTCGCCACTCTGACTGGCCACGCCAAGTGAACCATCTCCCAGGGTGACACAGAAAAGATCGAGTCCCTGCCGGAACTCCAGCCGTCCGCTGGGAGCGCTGACGCCCCCTCCGAGATCGGCGAGAACCGGCGCGCTATCGAGCAGAAGCGCCGTTTGACCTCCGAAGGCTTCCGTCGTGGCGGTAACATTCTCGTTCCCCGCTTCTGGAGATTGTTCCCCCTCAGAAGGTTGACCATCGGCCGGCGCAATCGGCGGGCTGCCATTGTCTGATTCCGGCTCCTCGGTAACACTCGCCGACTCGATACTGGCAGAACCCTGACCTTCGATCTCGGACGTCTCGCCACTTCGGGGAGCGATCGTCGGCTGGGACATGGACTCGACTTCTTCGGGAGCTTCCGAGGGCGTCGGGCTTGGAGTTGGTGTTGCTGTCCCGGTCGGTTCCGGTGTCGCTGTCTCAGTCGGTACGGGCGTCTCCGTCTGTGTCGGCTCGGGTGTCCAGGTGGCAGTGGGCTCGACTGTTGGCGTGAATGTTGGCTCTGGCGTTGCGGTTTCAGTCGGGGTCACAGTCGGCGTGAACGTCGGTTCGGCCGTCTGCGTCGGTTCAGGAGTCCAGGTGCTGGTCGGCTCAGTCGTCGGGGTGGATGTCGGTTCGACGGTCGCGGTAGCGCTCGGTTCTGAAGCCGCGGCAGCCGACGGCTCAGCAGTCGCAGTGGGCTCTGTTGACGGCGTGAAGGTCGCACTCGGCGCAGGCGTGTTGGACGGTTCCGAGGTGGCTGTTTCGGTCGCTTCTTCTTCGGCGAGGCCAGCGGCGGCGATGGCCACCTCGGGCGTCGTGCTCTCAGCTGGGCCACTCCCCTGGCCCTGGACGGCGGTCGCTGTCTGATCAGGAGTCAGCACCTGCGCCGCCGCGGCGCTCTCGGTTGTTGCAGACGGCAGCGCCTGGGCCAGCACCGGTTCGTCCGGAGCTTGCCCGGATTCGGATGTCGGGGTCCGGGTAGCGATCGCACCCGGGTCCGTGAGGGTCGCACTC